>CANHBE010000029.1 GCA_947458575.1 Flavobacteriaceae bacterium
GAAGATCCTTCTGTATTTGTAACTCTTACCATGTAAACACCGCTGTTGAACGAAGCTACATTTACATCCACAGTGCTTAAGCCGTCGTAGTTACCTGCAAACACTTGCTTACCTAGTATGTCAAAAATTACCACGTTTGCAATATTAGCACCTGCTAAATTCAAAACGCCGGTACCTTGATTTAAAGAAGCAACGAAGTTACCCTCATTTTCAAAAGAGGAGTTTGATAATGATTTCCCTGTCCATTTGAAAACACCTCCAACAGCTGCAGAAGTACTAAAACCGCTTGCAAAACCTACATTAGAATTACGGAAAGCGATAATACCGCCATCCACCAAATCTACTTCTTCTGGAAAATCGTTGATACTTGTCCAATTTAATCCACCATCAGTTGAAAATGAAGAACCACGAGCGCCAGCATCTATATCTTCGCCGATAGAAACGAATGAATCCGCTGTACCAGGAATTGCTGCTATAGCGAAATTCCTTAGCGCTCCAGCCCAATTTACTACATTCCAAGTAGCTCCACCGTCTGTAGTGTCGAACAACTGATAATCGCTGGTTTGCAATAAACCTTTCGATTCTGTTAAAAACGTCATGTCTCCAGATTCACTGCCATTAATTCCACCGCCAAAATCCGGAATTGGTGATTGAACAATCGACCAAGTTACTCCAAAATCAGTTGATTTAAAAATCTCACCATAGGTTGTCCCAAACCAAATCGAATTACCTCTAACTGTGAACTGGTTTGTCAAACCATAATCATCCGGAGCAAGGGGATTAGCACCTCCTCCAATATTTGCTTTAGGAACTCTTGTCCAGTTTTCTCCTCCGTTAACTGTAGTGTAAATTTCATAATAAGCCAAATTTGGATTATCAGGATCAGTAGCATCACCCATAGTTACACCAACGTTCTCGTTCCAAAAGTAAACAACGTTAGTAAAAGAAGCAGGTGAGTTATATGAAGCCGAATTTTGTCTGCTCCAACTAGCACCTCCATTTTCTGTTTTCCAAACTCCTCCGGTTGCTCCTGCAGCACTAGGAAAGACAGAAGCCCATGCTGTAGTTGCGGAAACTCCACAAATATTTGCAATTTGAAGGTTGGCAGCACCAGCACCTAAATCAATAGCATTAGTCGACCATGTAAGACCGCTATCTGTAGAAAGCGCATAACGACGAATCGGAGTACATCCAGTTGTCCCACATCTCATATTCGCCCACACAACATTATCATCCACAATTGATAAACTGGCCATTCCTGTACTTGCAGCAGGTTGAGAAGTAGCATACCCAGTCCAATAAGGCTGAGCCTGAGAACCAATAGCCACGACTAGCGCAGCAAGAAGTAAAATTTTCTTCATAAAGTTTTTTTTAAGTTAATAGTTAAAAGAGAAATCAAAAGTAAGAAAAAAAATTAATTTATTTGAGCAAAGTCAAATAAATTAATTTTTTTTTGGCAAACCAACTGAGATAATAAAAAAGCTGCAGCAGATTATTAATCAGAATGCGTAATGACGTATGTTGAAGCTCCCTCCGTAATGGTTCTCTGAATAGTCAATTTCAAAACAGCGTTGGAAGCTGGTTGAACGGTTAGACCACTGAATTGACCAATATAGGCTTTACCAATACCGCTCGGCAATAGAACAGCAAATCTGTACTTCAAGTCAGCAGGTGAACCCACAAGTCTTCTCGCGAACGCTTCAATCGTAAATGTATCAGAAGCTGTATAGTGTAGTACATTTGTTTCAAGCTCTACAGCAGCAGTTGTCCAATTAATAGCACTGTTGGCTGGTCCATTTGTACTAGTACTATTATGCTGCTTTATACATACGTAAAATATGTTGTTCAGCACTCTAACATCATTGACAGAATAGCTTTCACCCGATTCCCATGCTTGTGGGTTGGCAAACTCATTTAACCAAATAAGCTTTGGCTTGGTTGAAGTCCAATTGGCGGCATCCAATACAGGTGTCGTATTGCTACCCGTTACACTAGCGCTAATATCTCTTCTGCAGTAATATGTTGTACCGTTAACTACCACTGACTGATTACCTGAATAGGCTAAAAAAGGACTCCAAGCTTCAGCAGCTCCACTAGAAGTCAGCCTTGGGACAATGATTGGCTGATGAAAAGAAGTACCTATTCCTTGAAACAAATGACCACCGGTTCTTGTAAAAGTACAAGTGTAATCGTCGGCAACTGATGTAATTACGGCCGTAATTTGATTTGAGGAATTGTCTTTAATAGTCTCTAACTTAATTTCATCTCCAACTCTAAAGCCATGAGGTCTATTATTTGACGGTGTATTTGGCGACTTTATAGTATAAACGCCATTAATACTATCTTCTCTAGTTAAATTCATTATTTCGTACCCTTGACTGCGATCGACAAAATTAATTGTCTCGTATCTACCTGTGGCGGCTGTTGTACCATAAACCGGTCGCCTCGTATCGTTTGGACCTGAGACTCTAAACGCAGTTCCGTTCTTTTTAAAAACGATATCTAAGTTGTTACTTGAACTACCTGTCCATGGTCCTTCCCAATCAAATCGAATATGACAACGTTGAGAATCTGCAACTTCATTAAAATTTGTTGTCCCAAAACCAAGATTTAATGTATCAGAAACTAAACTATATTGTTTACCTTGAAAGCCACGAGGCTTTACATCAGAACCTGTAACAATTGCCGATAGATAGAGTTGTAAGTCTAAATCAAAATAGTTAACCGATGTTTGTCCGCCTATACCCAAAGTAGGCGCTATCATCGTTGCTTCAATTGAATTTTCTCCTGCGGGAATTACAAAGCTTAATCGACTTCTTCTATCTTGGCCTTTAATAAAAGCAATCACCTCCACGTTCACGTCCACCGGGAAAGTCAATACATCCACTTCCGGAGTATCCAAATTATCCCCTAAAGATATAGTGATTGGAAATGACTGGCCAGGCACAAGTTGGGTCTCTTCGGTAGTAACTTCACCCCTTAAAGTCACAAAACTAACATCGCTATCAACCGGCGAACCAGTAAAAACATCGTCTTGCTCGCAGGACAATACAATCATTGAACCGATTATCCCTACCAACAAAACTGAAAACTTGAAATTAAAAAGAAATTTTCTCATTGTATTTTATAATTTTAAGGTGTAAAAACATAATTGTCATACTGAAGAAGATTCTCAGGATTCGCAAAAAACCGATTATCTGAATTTGTTGTTCGGAATCGATATCCTTGCTTCACGCCAGGTGCCCCCTGAACCGTCGCTGACAAATTGAAAAAATCAGCTCTATTACCATCTGCATCAAATGACTCACCATAGAAATAATACTCTTCTCCATACTTGATATCAGAAGTAGACAATCCAAATGCATTTGCGATATCGGTATTGGTAATCCTTAATTCAGTTGGAAAACTAGTAATTGTTTTGACGAGTTCATACTCTGAAATTATTCCGAATTGATCACGCCGTCTTATATAAAGATTATAACGAACTACTTTACCTGATGGACTCGTTAACATACCTCCAAAAAAAGATTCGTCAACCTCCGTTTGAGTAAAATTCGTTGGATCAGCTGCTGGCGGGCTTGGATTAATTGCCTTCAAAACTTTACTAGTAATATCTAATCGAATAAACTGACCAGGAACCTTAACCGGCAATGGATCCAAGCTATCATCTTTCTCACAAGAAATGAAAAGACCGATAGACAGTAAAAACACTATACATAAAAATATTTTTTTCATAGTTACTAATTTAAAGATTAATGAAGATCAACAACGCTTGGAGCGGCCCAGAAAACTTTGCGAGTTCTATCATTTGTTGGAACATTCGGATTATTATTGACGCTACTTCCAGCGTATAAAGCTGCATTAAAAAATAGTCCCGGCTCTGGTTCTAAGGTTGGCTGAAAATTACTAGGGTACCCAGTTCTTCTGTAGTTATTATAGGGTTCTATACCATTACCCCAAGTGGCAATGTAGAACTCCTTCATTATAAGCTCCAACTTTCGTTCCTGTGAAGTTGTATCTGTAAAAACGTCTTCAATAAAACTCAAATAGTCAGCCGTCTTCTCTTGCAAAACATCTGGCGCCAGACCTTTATTGTAATCAGGAAACAAAGTCGTCGATTTCTGAATTGATTGCGAAATCGCTAAACTTAACTCGGCCTGAGCTCCCGCAGATCCTCCTGATAGGATCCCTTTCATCATTAATTCAGCTTTCATAAAGTGAACCCATGAAGATAACATAATAGGCATAATCCCTGCTCCAAGCACTCCTTTATTTCCATTAGTTTGAACTGACGCAGCTGTCCCGAATTCGCCTCCTATCGGATACAATCCTGCCACAGTTCTCTTATCTTGATCAGGTGGAATTCCAGCATTGTTACCATGATCTCTACCCCAAAAACCATTTGAAGCTATACCACCAGAAATCCAATTTGACACAGTGTAACATGCTCTTATGCTAGGATCATAAAAAGATCTGTATTTCGGATCGTTGTAATGATCTGGCCTAGGCTGAACTCTACCAGGAAGCGTGAAATTATCATCATTTGAAGGATCCGGATCCTGTCTAAAGAAATAGTAATTAACTCGCGGATCACCCGGGTTACCAATTGTATTCTGAAAATTACTCGGGTTTCCTTTCTCCGTGGTCATAGCCCACATTATGTAATTTGCAATATATGATCCACCTCCCGCTTCATATTGGTCATTATAAAGCGGATGTCTTGAATTAGGATTGAATCTTGAATTTCCATAACGAAACGCAAAGTCATCTGCCGGCGTATCAATTAGATCGTTTTCCGACACTAATGCATTAATTTCGTCCGCAACAACTTTGTCACCAACTGTAGTTAAAAGATTACAATTATTGTACATTCTTAATTTAAGCGTCTTAGCAAGTTTTATCCAACCACTTTGACCACCGTAATATAAATCTTGTGTTCTAACCCCAGTATTACTTTCTAGTTCTAGCAAATCAATTGCGTCATCCAATTCTCCTAAAATCCCAACATAAACAGATTCATCGTCGTCATAAGCCGGTGTGATGTTTTCTACACCTAATAGTGATTGTGAGTAAGGAATCCTTCCATACATATCAACAAAAGTCATCAATACGTAGCAGCGCACAACCTTACTTGCTCCAAGGATATAGTTCGCATTCGTTTCGCGCGCTTTTGGCTCCAAAGTCTTAACAGCATTCATAATATTGTAACCAGTACTCCATTGTCCATCAAAATTCACAGGAGCAAAAGCATTCTCATAGGTATTCCCACCAGTCATTGCCATTTGTCTTGTTACCCTTTGTGTAAAAGAATTTGTTCGATCAACGAAGTCAGCAAGCTCAATTTGAACATAGTTAAATGCAAATACGGGATCCAGAAGATTTGGATTCGCCGAACTTGGATCCACTGTCTGATCCAAGTCAACACTTTCACAAGCGCCAAGAAATAATGCGCTGATAAAAAGTAAAATGATAATTTTTATATATTTCATAATCTATTAGAATGTTAAATTAAAGTTAAATCCATAACGCTTTGCCGTAGGACCTGTAAGATAATCGAAACCTTGACCGTTTCCAACACCAAGACTCAATACTTCCGGATCAAAATTCAAATATTTTGGGAAATTGAATGCTTTAAACCATAAATTCTGTCCGATAAACGAAACGGAAACTTTGCCAAACGGAGTTCTATCTAACCATTTTTTCGGCAAACTATACGATAAAGAAATTTCTCTCAATCTTAAGTTAGTTGCATCATAAATACCTTGCTCACGAATAAAAAACCCAGAGTTGTTAAATCCATATTGGGTAACACCAATTTGAGTCGTATTTACATTACCATTTTGATTTACTCCCGGTAGAACGAAAGTTGTATTACGATCAAAATCAGTATCCTTAGTCAAACCTCTAGACAAAAGAGATGCAGCTGTCGTAGAGTAAATATCACCGCCTTGCTGGTATTCGAATTGAAAACCAAATGTAACATTCTTGTATGAAATCTCATTTATTACCGTAGATCTCCAATCCGGGTTTGGATTACCAATGATACTTATATCATTATTTACAAGGTAATTACCATCAGTCCCAACAACGTAATTACCATTAACATCTCTTGTGATTGAACTTCCCATAATCATACCAAATTGCTCACCTTCGATTGCGAAATTTCCTAAGTTCGTAAAACCTGCGATACCAAGCTGAGCAACTGATCCTAAACCTAACTTTTCTACTATGTTTCGGTTTCTTGTGTAATTGGAATTTATATCCCAACTAAATCCTCCCTCGTTTTTGGCACGAAAAACAGCTATATTGACGCCAAGCTCGATTCCTCTATTACTTACTTCTGCCACATTAGAAGTTGTAAAATCATAACCTGTTCCTGGATCTAAATCTCGTTCAACAATCAAATCTGTCGAAACTTTATCATACAAAGACAAATCAATTCCTACTCTATTGTTAAACAACTTAGCTTCAAGACCAAATTCGATTTCCCTTACTAGTTCAGGTCTTAAATTAAGGTTCCCTAACTCACGTCGTTGCGATTGCGTACTTACTACACTACCATCGGGATTTATGAATGCTCTGGTATTAGTATCAAGACCAATTCTTGTTTTGTATGGGTCTGGAAAACCAGCAGACGATCCGAATCCAAGTCTTAATTTCATATAGTTAAGAAAATCTCCATTTTTTAACGAGGCAAAAGCATCTGTCGGTATAAATGAAAGTGATGCAGAAGGATACAACAACGATCTATTATCAGGTTCCAATGAGGAATACCAGTCATTTCTAGCTTGAAGGTTTAAATATAAATATCGTTTGAATCCCAAAGTCGTACTGGCAAACAATCCAATAATATTAAAATTTTGTCTAAACGAGAAAGCATCATGGTTTTTAAAATTTTGATGCTCAATGAAGCCATATAAAAACTGCTCAGTGCTGGAAACTCCATTGTAAAACTGTGATTCTTGTCTTGGGTTAAAACCAAGAGAACCATCAAAAGACCAATTATTTGCTTTGTCCAATTTAGCATCAAAATTGTAACTTAAAGTGTGGTCCATAATTGTATTCTCACGCACCGTGGTTCTAAGAAATCCCTCAGTATCAAAAGGTTGACCATTACCCTTATTAATCCAATACTTCTTTGTTTGCGTGTAATTGTCCAATGCAAGACGATAAGTCACATTCGACCACGAGTTAATATCATAAGTAGTAGTAAAGTTTCCAAAAAAACGACGAACAGTTTCGTCATCACTGGAGTTTCTTAAGGTCCAACGCGGATTTGGAATATCTCTCCTATAATTTACAGATTCACGTGTTAGAGGATTTTCAAATGGCATTCCGAACAAATCTAAGCTTCTTGGCGTATACAATATATTTGCGAACACAGATGGCGCTGCTGCATTTGAACCAAAACCAGCAGCTGTAGGCGGAGCGTTTTTATCTGTTCTAACGTAATTCACCACAGTACTAAATGTCAACCCGTTTGACAATTTAGTTCGACCACCGGTACTTAAATTCAGACGTCTATAATTATTGTTGTCAATAAATCCTTCATCATCCGTGTGCCCTACACTTAAATTGTAAGATGTGTTTTCTGATCTTCCACCGATATTTAGCGAAGTCGTACTAACAGCACCCACTCTAAAGAAAGGTTTCACATTATTCTGTGGCGCATAGGGAACCGTTATTGGCACCACATCACCATTGCTATTCGTTTGAAAAAATTGAGGAAAAACTTCAGCTCCATAGTAAGCCAATGGATGCTGAACGGTTCCATCAGCTCCAATTCCCTGAGTACCTCTAGTTCCGAAGGCAGGACCCCAGTTCGAAAAGGCCTGTGTAAACAAACCGTCAAATCCATTTCCATAATTATTTTGATAATCCGGCAAGGCAGAAATCTCTGTCATAAATAACGACTGAGCGAATGTCACATCCATCTTTTTATTAATGTCTTTTGTATTACCTGACTTGGTAGTTACCAAAACAACTCCGTTTCTACCCGCAGAACCATACAAAGTTGTAGCACTAAGTCCCTTTAGGATGTTAATACTCTCAATACTATTTGGATCTAAATCCAAGAAACGGCTGGAAGCATTTGTTGCGCCTTCCAAAAAGTTACCGTCACTATTGGTATCAGAATTAAATGGAACTCCGTCGACTACAAATAATGGTTGGTTACTTCCGGTAATTGACGAATATCCTCGAATGATGATGTTTGTTCCGGAACCTGCAAGTCCACTTGTTTGCTGAATATTTACCCCTGGAGCTTTACCTGTAAGCGCCCTCATAACGTCTGTGTTAGGCTTAGATGCAAATTCTTCCGCCTTAATGGTTGTAACGGCGTATCCAAGAGCTTTCTTCTCTCTCTTGATACCCTGACTGGTTACAACAACTTCGCTAAGCTCTTCTCCTCCAGACTTCATCTTCATATTAACGGTGTTAGAAGCACCCACAGTAGCTGAAGCATCTTTCATTCCGATAAAGGAAAAAATCAATACATCGCCAACTTTGGCTTTGATGGCATACTTCCCGTCCACGTCGGTTTGAGTCCCTTTCTTGGTACTCTTAATGATAACATTGGCACCTGGCAATGGTCCTGACTCGTCAGAAACAACACCGGTAACAGTCTTCTCCTGTGCAAAAGCAAACTGCATTGATAACGCTAGGCATAGCGCAAAAATCCATTTGAACTTCGATCTCATATATATTTTGTTTGAGTTAGATATCCTGCAAACTTCACAATTATTTCTTAAATAAACAAATATATATGTTCTTTAAAGTTCATGTACAGATGTTAAATTTATAGGATTCGCGAAATCTGCTCATGTAATAACCCAATATTACCTTAACATTCCCTTAATTTTGCTGCTCGAATTTGCATATAATATACAAGATGTTGTCAAAAAACTACTCTGAGTTTCTTTTCGAAGCTGGAACAGACGAAGCGGGTCGCGGCTGCCTAGCCGGACCAGTAACTGCAGCTGCCGTCATATTACCTAAAGATTTTGAAAACGAATGGTTCAAAGACTCCAAGCAACTATCTGAATCTAAAAGATTTCTTCTCAAACCAATCATCGAAGCAAGCTGCGTTTGTTTTGCAGTTACGCACTTCGACCCGCCAATCATAGATGAAATAAACATTCTAAATGCATCAATCAATGCTATGCGGGAGTCTCTTTTAAAACTAAATCCTATTCCTGAATTTATTATTGTAGATGGCAATCGATTTAAACCTCTACCCAATATCCCACACCAATGTATCATCAAGGGTGATAGCAAATATCTTAGCATTGCAGCCGCTTCAATATTAGCGAAGACCTATCGCGATGAATATATGAACCAAATCCACGAGGAATTTCCAATGTACAATTGGAAACAAAACAAAGGATACCCCACGCAAGAACACCGAGAAGCCATCCGTAAATACGGAACTACTCCATACCATCGCATGAGTTTTAAACTGCTTCCGGAGCAGCTGAAGTTAGATTTTTGACAACGAGTCTACAAATTCCGCCTGAAACAAATCTTGGAAGTGTTTCTGTATCTTGACCTTTACTGCTGATTCATCAATATGCCGTTCCTTCAATTCAACATGGAGTGAAGTCACCGCCTTGCCCCTAATACCACAGGGGATAATGTTATCAAAATATCCCAAATCAACATTTACATTCAACGCAAAGCCATGCATGGTGACCCAGCGAGAGGCACGAACGCCCATAGCACAAATTTTTCGAGCAAATGGCGTACCCACATCCAACCAAACACCGGTCTCGCCAGGACTTCTAGCGCCTTCCAACCCATAATCACGTAAAACCAAAATGATAACTTCTTCCAAAAAACGCAAATACTTGTGAATGTCAGTAAAGAAATTTTCTAAATCGAGAATTGGATAACCTACAATTTGTCCCGGACCGTGATAGGTAATGTCTCCCCCGCGATTGATTTTGAAAAAAGTAATTCCTTTCGCCTCTAATTGTTTCTCCGTAAGCAACAAATTCGACACATCTCCACTTTTACCCAGCGTGTACACGTGCGGATGCTCAACAAACAAAAAATAATTCGGAGTTTCTAAAGGCACTTCAACTTGCCTATTCTTTGTTTTTAACTCGACAATTTGCTTGAAAATAGATTCTTGATACGCCCATGTTTCCGCAAATTCCTTTAAACCCAAATCCTCTAACTGAATTATTTTGTTCATGAATAAAAATGTAAAGGGCAAATTTACGAACAAAAATGCAGTCGATTATTTTTATTTTTTAGGAGCACAAAAGCTTTCTCCCCAAGAACAATAGTCCCGCTATTCGCTATATCTTTTGCGAATATTGTCAGCGGAAAGAACACAGATAGTATTCGCAAAAGGATGCCGCTACTATCGGGGCTACTAACTCACGTTTTGTTTTTCTTTGACGAAAGCCGATACTGATCTAAAGCGAACGCGGCGAAAGGTCGATAAAACTTGCGGTATCTGGCCGAAAAGAAACTACTGATGTAAAGTCAATAAATCCACTTGGTAACTTTATAACTAATAACTACCTTTGCGACCTTAAATTAACAACAGAAATGGCATTATCTGAACAAGAAATATTGCGACGCGAGGCACTAACGGAATTACGTAATCTGGGCATCGAACCTTATCCGGCAACCGAGTTTGTAACCACTGCCTACTCTGATGAAATTCTAGAAAATTTTGAAAAATTCGATGGAAAAGAAGTAGTCCTAGCCGGACGTCTTATGGGCAAGCGGATTATGGGAAAAGCTTCATTCGCCGAACTCAAAGATTCTGCAGGCCGCATACAAGTATATATTTCACGAGACGACATTTCAAATGATGAGGAAAAAACCATGTACAATGTGGTTTTCAAAAAACTACTGGATATTGGCGATTTTATCGGTGTCCGCGGAATAGTATTCAAAACACAAGTGGGTGAAATCTCGGTACACATAAATGAGTTAACAGTTTTAGCAAAAGCGCTCAAACCACTGCCTATAGTCAAAATAGATGCCGATGGGAAAGCTCATGATGCTTTTGCCGATGCCGAACAACGATATCGTCGCCGATATGTTGATTTGACCGTAAATGATCACGTCAAAGAAACCTTCATCAAACGAACGAAACTATTCAACGCTATGCGAAGTTTCTTCAACGATAAAGGCTATCTGGAAGTTGAAACACCGGTCTTGCAACCGATTCCGGGTGGCGCAGCAGCTCGTCCATTTATAACGCATCACAATTCGCTAGATATTCCTTTATATATGCGAATTGCCAATGAATTATATCTAAAAAGATTAATCGTCGGAGGCTTTGAGGGCGTTTACGAATTTTCGAAAAACTTCCGCAATGAAGGTATGGATCGCACTCATAATCCAGAATTTACGGCCATGGAAATTTATGTGGCTTACAAGGATTACAACTGGATGATGACTTTCACTGAAAACCTATTAGAGCATTGTGCCTTGTCTGTAAATGGCACGACTCAAGTGACTTTCGGTCAACATCAAGTTGATTTTAAAGCGCCCTACGCAAGAGTTACGATGACCGACGCTATTAAGCATTTTACCGGCTTTGATATTTCGGGCAAATCTGAAACGGAATTATTTGAGGCTGCGCAGTCCATGGGAATCGAAGTTGATGCAACCATGGGAAAAGGAAAACTGATTGATGAAATTTTCGGTGCAAAATGTGAAGGCAATTATATCCAACCGACATTCATTACCGATTATCCAAGAGAAATGTCGCCCTTGTGTAAGCAACATCGCAATAATCCGGAACTGACCGAACGATTTGAACTCATGGTTTGCGGAAAAGAAATCGCCAATGCCTATTCTGAACTCAATGATCCAATCGATCAGCGAGAGCGTTTTGAAGAACAAATCAAACTCGCGGAAAAAGGAGACGATGAAGCTTCAGGATTGATTGATGAAGATTTTCTCCGAGCGCTCGAATATGGAATGCCACCAACTTCAGGTTTAGGGATTGGAATGGACCGTCTCATGATGTATCTGACCAATAATAGCTCGATTCAAGAAGTATTGTTCTTCCCGCAAATGCGTCCGGAGAAAAAACAAGTTCAAATCGAATTGACTGAGGAAGAAAAACTAGTTGTTGCGCTTCTAAAAACCAATAACAATACTATGGACTTGGCTGCCCTCAAAGCAAAGTCTGAACTCAGTGGCAAAAAATGGGATGCCGCGATGAAAGGTTTATCAAAACACGGATTGGTAAAAGTTGTGGTGAATGGAGAATTTAAAACGGTTGAGTTGATAGGATAATAGCTTACACGAATTTGTTTCGTGCTAAATTGTATTAAAAAACAAAAAGGAACTCATTTGAGTTCCTTTTTTTGTAGACTTGTTTTATAGACTAGCTATTAGCCGCCATGGCCGCTGCAAAAATAGACCCGAAAAGAATCAAGCAGAATAACACAATGGCAAATACTATCGCCAACATAATCAATTGTGCTTTGGCCCAGTTTTGCTTGTTGACGTTTTCATTATTTCCAAAAGCATACACAAAAAGCAATACAATTCCCACAACAGGAATAGCCATCAGTAATAAAGTAATCAGCCAATCCTTGACTGACATTGGTTTTTGATTCGAGCTTTCAGTAGTTTCCATAATTTGTTTGTTTTTGGTTATCAGGCTAATGTAACAAATTTTTACAAACTATAATTAAAATTGACGCTCCAACGATATTGTGCTTCTACATTTCCTCCTGTTAAATTTTGGTTAATTGGCAACATCAAATTCCCTCCAATAGAGAATCTGTCTTTGCCCAATTCAAATCCGATACGCCCAAAAACTATATCACCTGACGTATTTCGAACGATTTGTTTTCGTTGGAAGTTGCTCGCAAATACCTCTCCGGCAAAACCCAATTGTGGGGCAAAAGAATACTGATTTTTCTCATACAAATAAAAGAAAGTTCCGGCATAATTGAATTGATTTCCGAATTGATAGAACTTGCTATTTTCTGTTTTGATTACATAATTCAATAGTGAATTGAAGCCAAATTGTTTTCTCCTCAGTGTATATTCTGTGGCTAGCAAATAATCCCAACTACCTGTTCCCACTTGAAAACTGGGATTGACACTTCCTGAATTCGCATTGTCGAACTCGCCAGTAGGTGCCTTTAATCCGCCGCCAATTTGCAAAGTATGAGCAAAAAAAGTACTGTCTTTATGTGTCTGGTACAGTTGATACATGGCTAAGACAGTCAAATCACCCAAACCACTGATGTTTTGACTTCCTGATTCTGTTTCTCGACTGTGAAAATGATATGGGAGCAATACAGAGATTTGCAATTTCTTCATGACCGGGATACGTGCCCAAACTTGTGCTGTGTTGAAATTCTCGTCATACCAAACAGAATTACTATACAACCCATCGTTGCTTCTGTATCTTTGATTGAAATAACGAATACCCACGAAATTAGCATTAAGCATAGAGGCGAAACCCATACTGCCTCCGCTAGCTGAACAGCCACAGGCGTCGCAATCATCGTCCAACAAAAAATGATGTTTCGGAAAAAAATTCTTCCTCGTTAAACTGTCTTTTTCTGTAGCGTATCCTAACTGGAATATGGCAAAAAATAGGATTATAGATATTCTCATTCTTAGTTTGATTAAACTTTAGGTCTATGTGTTATTTCGAGCCAAAAAGACTCGTTTTCGCAAGGGCGCAAATTTGTATAGAAAAAGACTAGCTAATTGTATTCTGATATAAAAATCTAATTAGCCAAATCAATTAATTAGTATTCTGAAAACCGCCTGTCTGTTAAGTATTGCTGATCCGTTAATGTTTTCAGGAAAGCAATCAATTTTGTTTTTTCGACTGTAGTCAACGGAATTCCGAGGGCGCCATTGTTATTTAAACTCACATCTAAATTTTGAGTATTGACTACGCCCGAACTGTAATGATTGAGCACTGCTTCCAGGGTATAGAAGCGACCATCATGCATATAAGGTGCGGTCTTTTCGATGTTTCGCAAACTCGGCACTTTGAATTTGTATAGATCTTGTTCTAATTCAGTAACTCGGAATCTACCGATATCATTTATTGCTGGATTAATGGGCAGACCATTATTGCGAAACGAATTGTCTGTAAATATATCGGTCGCATGACAAGATGCACATTTTTGATTAAATAGGGCAAAACCTTCTAACTCTTCCGCAGTTAAATTTCCACCCGTTTCTTTTCTGCGGTATTTATCATAGCGAGAATTGCTTGATGTGACCATTACCATAAATTGTGCAAGTGCTTTTAACATGTTTTCGGAATTGATTTGTCCGTCGACAAATGCCAATTTATACAACTTTTTGTACTCAGGGTCGTTTTTCATCATGTTGATTGCAGAAGCAAAATTACCATTCATCTCTATTGGACTTGTTAAAGGAATAATCGATTGCAAATCGAGATGATCAGTAGCTCCGTCCCACATAAAAGTAGTTTGATAAGCTAAATTTTGTATAGGCGGTGTGTTTCTTGTTCCGATAGCATCCCCAACTCCATGACTAACCGCATGGCCATGGTGTGTAAACGCATCTTCTTGTATATGACAGAAACCACATGAGACGATGCCATCGGAGGCCAGTCGACCATCATAAAAAAGTTTCTTCCCCAGTTCAAAGCCTTTCTCCGTAGGCGGATTATTTGATAAATCGTAAGCCAAGGGCGGAAAATTGCTCGGCACTTGGACGTCTAGAGGAAGATTTTGATAGTCTTCAGACTCGTTGTCTGAACAACTCCAAAGTAACGGCAGGTATGCAATAATAAATAAGAGTTTTCTCATATCTTACGGTTTTTAGCCCAGATAGCAATGAAAAGCCCGGAGCATTTGCACCTTACCCTTGTTGGTGAAAGACGGCGACCAAAGGAAGCCGGCTTTTGCTTTTCAAGGGTTGGTGCAAATGTGAGGACTTGTAATGGATAGCTGGATTAGCTTCTAGTGAAATTAATCGTTGTGCACATGATGCGCTTCAAACATATTAGCAATATTGGCTGTCACGAGTGCCAATTTAGCACCACCCATGACCATCGCACCTTCGCTAAAGTTAATCTTGTTTGTACCATCAATAAGTTGTGACAAATCGGCCATTAGGTGAACCTGTGGCGTAATGGTCGTTCGTACTAATGCTTGTTCAGGCAAATTTACAGTCACTTCGGTGTAATTGTAATCGGTTCCTGTTTTTCCTGTATGTACCATAAACACAGTTTCTGTAGTTACAGTTGACGATGTGAAAGTACCTTCGAAGGCAACAAATTTGTAACCTGCGCTCCATGACCACATCATTCCTGCGGTTTGTGCTTTGGTTAAGAAATCGCCTTGTCCCGTTGCTCCTAAGTCGAATTGGGCTTGGTCAACCCCTATTCCGAATTTTACCTTCGTGTAATTGCCGGCAGGAATATTTGGTAAGTTTAAAAGCGTGCTTGCCTCATTCGACTCGTCTACGATGAAGTAACTTTGACTTTTTGGAATCGTGAAGGTAGAACCGTCTGCTTTGGTTAAGACAATGTTACTAATGATATATTTAGCGGTGGTCAATTTTATTACTTCACCGTTAGAGTTTGTGTAGGCAGTACTAAAAGCCAGATTGTCATCTTTGTATACATTGTCGAATTCTAAGGTTAGGCTTCCCTCGCCAGAGATGGTTTCTTTAGCATCATCATCTTTAGAACATGATGCGATTGTTAGCGCAA
>CANHBE010000030.1 GCA_947458575.1 Flavobacteriaceae bacterium
CCGGAAAAAGTCTTGATGGACTTATACAAAATGTCATAAACTACTTTCAATTCGTAGCTTATGATACTTGATTTTTATGAAAAAGCAAAAACTTCTCTCTTAGCCGAAAAGCGAGGTGTATTGTTAATGGTTATTGCCAATGAAGGCAGTAGCCCAGGTCGGAAAGGTTTCAAAATGTTCGTGACTTCCAACCAAATGTATGGCACAATTGGCGGCGGGATTATGGAGCATAAGTTGGTAGAATATGCGAGAACTTTGCTTGATAAACCCACTTTTTTGCCATTCATAAAGCATCAAATTCACGACAAATCCGCAGCATTTGATCAGTCAGGTATGATTTGTTCCGGGAGACAAACTATCGCTTTTTTTGATTTGAATGAAGCAGATTTGGATTGTATTGATTTGATTTTGTCTTCTAAGCATTCACAAATTTACTATTCGGATAAGGGTATTCAAGTCAGTAGAAAAGAAACGTTCCCGGATTGGGAATTTACTGAACCAATTTCAACCACTAATAAAGTATATATTATTGGTGGCGGTCACGTCGGTTTGGCATTAAGTGAAGTTTTATCTCGATTAGATTTTCAAATTCATTTGCTCGACAATCGGGAGAATTTGAATACGATGCAAGAAAATGCATTTGTGCATTCTAAGCAAATTGTCGAATTCGAAAGCGTAGAACAACATATTCCTGAAGGCAATCATGTCTATGTGGTGATTATGTCTTTCGGCTACCGAACAGATGACATCATCATTCGTCGTTTGTTAGGCAGACAGTTCCGGTTCTTAGGAATGCTCGGAAGTCAAGAAAAGATAAAAACATTGTATAAAAATCTTTTGAAGCACGGATTTACGCAAGAGCAGTTGGATACAGTTTATGCTCCGATAGGCATCGATATCAAAAGCGAAACTGCAGCGGAGATTGCTATAAGTGTGGCTGCTCAGTTGATTCAAATCAAAAACAAAGTACGGTTATGATTTCGGTTGATGGTGCTTTTTCAATTTTAGAAAACACAACGCTTTCTCATAAAATAGAGAAGGTTTCTCTCTGCAATGCATATTCGTATGTCTTGGCTGAGACAGTAGTTGCTCCGATTTCGATGCCATCATTTCGACAAGCCAATATGGATGGCTGTGCACTTGCCTTACATGATAAGCTGACTTATGAAATTGTGGGTGAAATCAAAGCCGGAGATTATTGCGATGCTCCATTAATGCCGGGTCAAGCGATGAAAATTTTCACAGGTGCTGCGGTTCCGGATGATGCACAAGCAGTCATTCAAATTGAAAAAGTTACCGTAAATTATAATCTTTTAGACCTCCAAGAAATTGTTAGTCCGGGTACCAATGTTCGCCCGGCAGGTTCTCAAATTGTCAGCGGAGCCAAAGCATTAACCAAAGGAACAATTTTAAACGCAGCAGCGATTGGATTTTTGTCCGGTTTGGGATTTACTTCTGTCAAAGTCTACGCAAAACCGGAAGTTGGAATTGTAATTACCGGAAACGAATTAGTGCAAGTAGGTCAACCTTTACCAAAAGGAAAAGTCTATGACAGCAATTTAATCATGCTGCAAATCGCCTTACAGTCGGCACATTATCATTTCATCAATACGTATCAAGTTTCCGATACTTTTGAAGAAACGAAATCGATTTTACAGCAAGCCATCAGCGAGAATGATGTTGTTGTAGTTTCTGGTGGAATTTCCGTTGGAGATTATGATTTTGTTGGTAAAGCACTTCAAAGTTTGGCGGTTGAGACCTTGTTTTATAAAGTCAATCAAAAGCCGGGAAAACCATTGCTTTGCGGGAAATCGAAAGATAAAATGATTTTCGCTTTACCGGGAAATCCGGCGGCAAGTTTAACCTGCTTCTATGTTTATGTGTTGCCAACAATAGATCGGATTTCTGGTAAGGTTGTATCCTATGTTCCTACAATTTCGAAACGACTGTCTCACGATTACAAAGTTGACAATAGTAGATGTCAGTTTTTGAGAGCGCATATTTCCAATGATGAAGTTGCCATTTTGCCCCATCAAGATTCTTCGATGTTGGATTCTTTCGCAGCCGCAAATGCTTTAGTTTTTGTTCAAAATGGGCGGTACGAGCTGACAAGAGATTGTAAAGTTGCTGTTTATTGTATTCAAATTTAGAAAGTCAGATGGAAGCGCTAGATATTCTCCAATCGCCTTTACTTCTGTTATTGTTGCCCATCGTTGCATTCTTGTACGCAAGCGTTGGTCACGGTGGAGCCAGTGGCTATCTCGCTTTGATGAGTCTTTTTGCTTTCCCGGTTGCGTTTATAAAACCAACGGCATTGGTATTGAATATTGTGGTTTCCGGAATTTCATTTTACTTCTACTATCGTGAAAAGGAATTTGAATGGAAGTTGTTCTATCCGTTTGCAATCACTTCAGTTCCCTGCTCTTTTTTAGGAGGTTTACTATCGATTGAAACTCATCTCTACAAGATTATTTTGGCAACCGTTCTCATTTTTGCAGTTTTAAGACTACTCGGATTACTGGGCAAAGAAAAAGCACATATTCGCCCTATTCATTTTGCTTCTGCGCTTCAAATCGGTGCCCTAATCGGGTTCTTATCCGGATTGATTGGCATCGGTGGTGGCATTATTTTGAGTCCAGTATTGCTTTTACTTGGATGGGCCACTATGAAACAAACTGCCGCGGTTTCGGCTTTATTTATTTTGGTTAATTCAGTTGCCGGACTTTTCGGCTTTCTTTCCAAAGGCGAAATATTGCCGATTTCCTCATTATTGGTAATCACAGTTGTTGCGATAGGGGGAATATTAGGCGGATATTATGGCAGCAAAAAATTCAACTCGGTTGCACTTCGAAATATTTTGGCTTTGGTTTTGGCTATTGCTATTTTTAAATTATATACCACTTAATTCATGCAAATCGCAATAAAATACTTCGGGAAGATTACCGAATTTACCCAAAAGAAGGAGGAATTGATTTCCATTGAAGGTGATTCAGTAACTTTGTTTGATGTCGAAACTCGATTAAAGGAAAAGTATCCCAAACTGACAACAACGGTTTATGCATTTGCGATAAATCAAACGTTGGTTCGGGGAAATATGCCTGTAAAGGATTTTGATGAAATTGCTTTATTGCCTCCTTTTGCTGGAGGTTAGGATTATTTATGAAACGGTATCAAAGACAAATCGATTTAGCTGAAATAGGCAATGTTGGTCAACAAAAACTGGCCGACAGTAAGGTGTTGGTTATTGGTGCCGGCGGATTGGGATGTTCTGTGTTGCAAAGTCTCGTTGCTGCGGGCGTTGGAACGATTGGAGTCGTTGATGGCGATATAGTTGAGGAAACAAATTTGAATAGACAGTTTCTGTACAACTCTGCCACTTGCGGAGAGAACAAGGCGATTGCGGCTGCAGAAGTTCTGTCGCGGCAAAACTCAGACGTAAAAGTCATTCCATTTTCAAGTCATTTTACGGATGAAAATGCTTTTGAAATTGTCAGTGATTTTCAGATTATTGTCGATTGCACCGATAATATACAAACGAGATATCTCATCAATGATGTTGCACTTGTAAAGGGAATGCCAATGGTGTGCGCTTCGATTCATCATTTTGAAGGACAACTGTCTGTATTTAATTATCAAAATGGCCCCACATATCGTTGTTTATTTCCGGATCGGGAGCAACTTGATCAAATCACATGCGAAGAAGCAGGAGTCTTAGGCGTTATTCCCAATCTGTTAGGAGTCATGCAAGCCAATGAGGTCTTGAAAATTATTTTGCAAATCGGCGAAGTGCTGAGTGGAAAATTACTGTTGTTTGATGGATTGCGTTCTTCCATGCAGAAGATCTCAATTCAGAAAAATGCAATCGAAATCCAAAATGGTCTTGTCCAAGGATTAGCTATTCGACAGCAAACCAAGCGTAAAGATCTAAAGAGCATTGATGAATATAATTTGCTGTTGGCAATTGAAGACAGTTCCAATCTCATTATTGATATTCGTGAAGATTTTGAAGAACCGACCGCAAATCACCCAAATATTCATCGTATTCCTATTGATCAATTGGAAAATTATCTTGAGAAGGTAAATAAAGACCGGGAAATCATTTTACTTTGTCATTACGGTCACAAAAGTCAATTGGCTGCGAATTACATCATAAAAAACGGATTCACGAATGTGAGTCATTTGCACAACGGAATTTCCGGCTTGAGTCCGTCAAATCTAGATACCATTTTACATGAACATCGATAAACCAAAAAAATCTTCTTTTATTCAAGGCGCGATTTCATCGACTTTCATAGGTTCGTCGATAGCGAAACACCAAAGCAAGACCTCAATCGGCGCACATAATATTTTTTTAGGGCAAGTTCGCGCTGATGAAATACAAGGCAAAAAAGTAATGGCCATAGATTATTCTGCTTATGAGGAAATGGCAGAGAAAAGTTTACATGAAATCAGAGAAACTGCCTTTGCAAGGTTTGAATTGACCTGTCTACATATTTATCATAGTATTGGTCTGGTGAAAACGGGCGAAATTTGTTTGTTTGTATTCGTATCGGCGCCCCATCGAAAAGTAGTATTTGAAGCACTCGAGTATTTGGTGGAAGCGATTAAGGAGCAAGCGCCAATTTTCGGGAAAGAGATTTTCGAAGACGAAACATACACTTGGAAAAAAAACACATAAATGGTTGATATTACTCATAAAATCAGTACACTAAGAGTTGCCACTGCACAAGCTATTGTCAAGGTTGGATCTCCTGAAACAATTCAATCAGTTTTGAATAAGTCAGTTCCCAAAGGCGACGTCCTCGAAGTGGCGCGAACTGCTGGTTTATTTGCAGTCAAAAATACTGCGAGTGTCATTCCGGATTGTCATCCGATGCCTATTGAGTTTACTGGAATTCAATTTGAATGTTTGCATGATTCGATTCAAATTGAGGTAACCGTGAAAACGATATACAAAACCGGCGTTGAGGTTGAAGCCATGCATGGGGCATCTATTGCAGCGTTGACTATTTACGATATGTTGAAACCAATCGACAAAAACGTTGAAATTGCAACCACCAAATTACTACATAAAACAGGTGGAAAATCTGATTTTGCAGATTATCAAGATTTGAGTTTATCAATTGCTGTTATTGTTTGCTCCGATAGTGTTGCTGCAGGAACGAAAGAAGATGCGTCCGGGAAAATTATTGTGTCAAAACTTGAAAAAATGGGATTGACCATTGCCGATTATCTCGTCATTCCAGATGGCGTGGAAGGCATTCAAGAAAAAGTTCAGTATTATTGTCAACAAGAAACAGATGTTGTAATTCTCACCGGCGGCACAGGTTTGTCGCATAAAGATGTAAGTCCGGAAGCGATTTTACCTTTGCTCCATCGACGGATTCCCGGTATTGAAGAAGCCATTCGTTCTTACGGTCAGGAGCGAACGCCTTATGCAATGCTGTCGAGAAGTGTTGCCGGATTTATTGGCGATACCTTAATTTTGGCTTTACCGGGCTCTACTTCGGGCGCTGGAGAATCTATCGATGCGATATTTCCATCGGTCTTGCATTTATTTAAGTTGCTAAATGGCTACAACCATGGAAAATAATTTGCAGGTTTTGTACGATGATTTCGGTCGGTTTCACAATTATTTGCGGATCTCAATTACCGAACATTGCAATTTGCGATGCACCTATTGTATGCCGGAAGATGGTATTTCGTTGACGCCGAAAGCGCATTTGATGACGGCGGATGAAATTTTGATTATTGCGCAGACCTTCGTCGACTTAGGTGTAAGTAAAATCAGATTGACCGGTGGCGAACCATTAGTAAGAAAAGACGCTAAAGACATTTTGTTGCGATTGGGAAAATTAGGCGTGCATTTGACTTTGACGACCAATGGTATCTTAATTCCCGATTTTATTGCAACATTTCATACGGCAGGAATCAAATCAATAAATATCAGTATTGATAGTTTGGTGAAGGAGAAGTTTAATCAAATAACAAGAAGAAATTACTTTGATGCTGTGTTTGATAATATTGAACTCTTATTGCAGGAAGGATTTTTCGTAAAACTCAATGTTGTTTTAATCAAAGGTTTTAATGAAAATGAAATTGTCGATTTTATCGCATTGACAAAAGATAAAAGAATACAGGTTCGTTTTATTGAATTTATGCCTTTCAATGGAAACCAATGGGACAAATCTAAATTGGTCAGTTATTCAGAGATTTTGGAAACGTTGAAAGTGTCTTTTAACCATCATGAAATCGAACGATTGGCAGATAATCCGAACGATACAGCCAAGAATTTCAAAATTAAGAATCACGAAGGAAGTTTTGCCATTATAAGTTCGGTGACCAATCCGTTTTGTAGTACATGCAATCGCATTCGATTGACGGCTGACGGTAAATTAAAGAATTGTTTGTTTTCGAATTCAGAAACCGCTTTGTTGGAAACATTGCGCGCGGGAGAACCAATTTTGCCTTTGATTCAACAAAATTTACTTTCCAAAAAGGCAGTGCGAGCCGGAATGGACGACGATTTGAAATTCCAAAATCCAGAATTGTTTTCTCAAAACAGAAGTATGATCGCGATTGGAGGGTAGTTTTTCTCTTGTCTCTGCATTGTGGCGTTTGGTCTATTTGCAAGAATTTTATGTCCGGATTAAGGTTGAGTGGATCAAAAAAAACATTTTGATAATAATCGAACTATACTTGTGTTTTTTTGAATTAAAGCTATATTTGTTAGTCGACATTTTAAGAATTCACAATTTCTATACGTCTTGTCAGTAAGAAAAATATACAGTGATAAAGTTTGGGTTGAAAATAAGCTACAACCCGCGACAGTTTCTTTTCAAGATGGTGTAATTACTGCTATCGATTATGAGAAATTGACCGATGCTGAAGATTTCGGTCATTCTGTTATTATGCCGGGCGTTATAGATGTGCATGTGCATATTAATGAGCCAGGACGCACTGAATGGGAAGGTTTCGATACAGGAACGCAAGCTGCCGCTGCAGGCGGAACGACCACAATCATAGACATGCCGCTTAATGCAAGTCCGGTGACTACAACTCCAGAAGCTTTTCAGCAGAAATTAAATGCCTCTGTCGGGAAAATGAATGCAAATGTTGGGTTTTACGCAGGTTTGATTCCAGGAAATGTGACAAAGTTAGACGCATTACTACAAACCGGTGTAGTTGGTATCAAATGTTTTTTGACGCATTCTGGTATTGATGAATTTCCAAATGTGACCGAACAAGATTTGGAGGAGGCAATGCCCATCATTGCAAAACACAATCTGCCATTATTGGCACATTGCGAATGGTATGAAGATGAAATCGATTGTGATTTTGAGAATCATCCGACGAGCTATCAACATTATTTGGCAAGTAGACCTAAGAAATGGGAAAATGATGCAATTGCTCTCATGATTCGTTTGTGTCGCAAACATCGGTGTCCTGTACATATTGTGCATGTAGCTTCTGATGAAGCTTTGTCTCAAATTGAGGCTGCCAAAAATGAAGGTTTGCCAATCACTGCGGAGACTTGCACGCAGTATGTTTTCTTTAATGCAGAAGAAATTCCGAATGGAGAAACAATATATAAATGTGCGCCTCCCATTCGAGAGCGTGCCAACAATGCAGCATTAAAAAGGGCCTTTCTGACCGGCGTGTTGGATTTTGTAACAACAGATCATTCACCTGCGCCACCCGCAATTAAAGAAATGGAATCGGGCAATTTGAAAAAGGCTTGGGGCGGTATTGCCGGGATTCAATTCTTATTAAGTGGTTCTTGGACAGCTCTGAAAGAAATTATGACAGTGGAACAATTTATTCCTTTGGTTACTTCTAAGCCGGCTGCATTTATAAAATCAGATTCGAAAGGAATAATTGCCAAAGGGAAACACGCCGATTTGGTAATATGGAATCCAGAATTGGTCTTTAAAGTTGAGGAAGATCATATTTATTTCAAACATAAAATTAGCCCTTTTATAGGACAATCCCTTTCAGGATTAGTTTTAGAGACAATCGTCAATGGGGAGTCAGTTTACAGCAATCAATCAATACAACATAAAAATAGAGGAAAATGGCTTTTGAAAAAGTAAAAGAAATCATCAAGGAATCGCCATCATTTACACAACTTACGGATTTGGCAGCTGAACGTTTGGGCGGAAAAGTTCTTTATGCAACCGATGATTTTTTTGCAGAAAAGGAAAATCTGATAGCTCCGACTCGTGGCATTTTTATCGCCGACAAATATACTGATCGTGGCAAGTGGATGGACGGCTGGGAGAGCAGAAGAAAAAGAACACAGGGACACGATTGGGCTATAATTCAATTGGCGACATCGGGAAAAATTACCGGATTTGACATCGATACGAATTTCTTTTTGGGCAATCATCCACCACACGCCTCTATTGAAGCGATTAATCTTCCGAATGCGGATGGAATTACTGATTGGGATAATCTGGCGTGGATAGAAATCTTGCCAAAATCCCATCTGGATGCCGGTTCACAGAATTTCTTCAAATGCAGCAGCAACGAAATATTTACCCATCTTCGTTTGCACATTTATCCCGATGGCGGTGTAGCTCGCTTCAGAGTATATGGTGAAGTATTTAAAGATTGGGATGCCATTTCAGTTGATCAACAAATTGACCTAGCGGCGGCCATCAATGGTGGACAGGCAATTGCGTGTAATGATATGTTTTTTAGCTCAATGTCCAATCTTATTATGCCAAATCGCGGCGCCAATATGGGTGATGGTTGGGAAACGAAACGAAATCGAACGCCAAACAATCGAGATTGGGTAATCATTAGGTTGGCGCATCTGGGTACCGTTGATAAGATTATTGTTGATACTTGTCATTTTAAAGGTAATTATCCCGATAGATGTTCTATTGAAGCTTGCGTCTCTGAAACTGATGATGTAGTCGATGCAACTCACTGGAAATCGTTGTTGCCACAGCAAAAGTTGCACGCGGATTATATACATGAATATGTTTCAGAACTCAATGATATCGGACCAGTCACTCATATCCGACTCAATATTTTTCCTGATGGCGGCGTGAGCAGATTGCGAATTTTAGGTAAAATCAAAAAATAGTGACTATCAATCTTTTCATCATTGTGGTTTTATACGTGATTTATTTCAGCGTACTGGTTACGTTGAGCTACTTTACTTATAAGATGCCTCGATTTTTGAAAAACAAATCTGAAAAAGCAAACGCCGGCAATATAAACATTGAAGTGTATAGCTTGAATTATATGTATACCGGCATATTACTGGCAATTCTTGGGATTCTGGTTAACACTTATATAGTACTGGAAGGAACGACATTCGAAAGTCACTTTATGGAATGGCTGAATATTGTCATACGATTGATGCATATCACGTTTGGCATTGCTTGGATTGGTGCGTCCTTTTATTTTGTGTTTCTGGAGAATGCTTTAAATAGAACGGAAGATGTTCGAGACGAACTTGCCGGTAATTTATGGGCGGTTCACGGCGGTGGATTTTACTATTTAGAAAAGTATAAAGTCGCTCCAAAGGCGATTCCGAAACATTTGCATTGGTTCAAATACGAAGCTTATTTCACTTGGCTAAGTGGTTTTTGTTTGTTATTTGTGGTCTACTATTTTAATGCGTCCGCTTTTCTTATCGATAAAAACGTGATGGATATTACGGCTACGCAAGGTATTCTTATTGGCGTTGGTTCTTTCGTGGTCGCTTGGGTTATTTACGATCTGCTATGTAAATCGCGCTTAATCAAAAATCAGTTGTTATTTGCGCTCGTTGGGTTTTTAATTCTAATCGGATTTGCGTGGTTTTACTGTCAAGTGTTCAGCAGCCGTGCCGCGTATATTCATTTTGGAGCCATGATCGGAAGTATTATGGTTGCCAATGTTTTTTTTGTCATTATTCCGGGTCAGAAAGAAATGGTGCGATGTGCCACATTGGGAATTCCTCTCGATCCGAGTTTGGGCAAAAAAGCCCTAGCTCGTTCGCTTCACAACAACTATTTTACTTTACCGGTATTGTTTGTAATGGTCAGTAATCACTTTCCATCCACTTTTGGTTACGAGTATCCATGGTTGATTTTGGGGGTGATTTCTCTCGGCACAGCAGGTGTGAAGCACTATTTGAATTTGAAAGAAAAAAAGGAACTCAATGTGTGGATTTTACCTGTTTCAGTTGCGATTCTGTTGGCAGCGAGTTTTATTTCAGCACCTGCTGCCAATCCTTATGAATGTCGTAAGGAAGTTTCTTTTGCCGAAGTTAATGACATTATTCAAAAACGCTGCGTATCTTGTCATTCTGCGAATCCCACGGACGACACGTACAAAGTGGCGCCAAATGGAGTTATGTATGATACGCCGGATGCGATTGTTGCCAAGAAAGATTTGATTATGCAGCGCGTGGTGGTGACGAAGACCATGCCTCAAAATAATAAGACCAACATCACCGAGGAAGAACGAAACACCTTGCGCTGTTGGATTGAACAGGGCGCGAGTCTAAAATAATGAAAAGCCTATGACCTTAGCTGAATACAATAGATTAGAAAAAGAGGTTGCCGCAAAACATTTGATGGATTGCTGTGGCTCAATGAATTGGGTTGCGAAAATGATGCTTCATTTTCCTTTTGCATCTGAGCAGCAATTGGTGCATTTGAGTTCGACGATTTGGTATGAGCAATGCCATCACGTTGATTGGCGAGAATCGTTTACGCATCATCCAAAAATTGGCGATGTCAAAAGTTTGACTGAGAAATTTGCTGGTAAAGAGCAAGCGGGCGTTGCAAGTGCCACATCAGCGACCATTGAAGCTTTGGCTGATGCGAATGCAGATTATGAGAAGAAATTTGGTTTTATTTTCATCGTATGTGCGACCGGAAAGTGCGCAGAAGAAATGTTGCAATTATTGCACGATCGATTGGAGAATTCCATAGATGAAGAACTTCATATCGCGATGGGTGAGCAGCAAAAAATCACAATAATTAGATTGAAGAAACTCTTATTGTCGGCTCCCTTTGATTTTCTGAAAGTGAGTCAAATAACCACTCATGTTCTCGATACTGCGCAAGGAATACCGGGAAAAGATATTTCGATTCGAATGCAAGCGAAAAAGAATGGACTTTGGCAAACAATCGCGCAAGGTATTACCAATGCAGATGGAAGAATTCCTGATTTATTACCTCAAGAGCACTATCTTAAACCGGACACTTATAAAATGATTTTCGACACCGGAAGCTATTTCAAAAAGCAAAATCTGAAGACATTTTATCCGCAAGTTGATATAATTTTTAATACTTTCGACGAGTCACATTATCATGTTCCACTACTGGTGAATCCTTTTGGATATAGTACTTATCGCGGGAGTTGAGCGACTAGTAATTAGTAATTTAAAAGAGTAGTTTCTTTTAAAATATAAACTTGAAACAAAATAGGATGCCCTAGCCCCGATAGCAGCGGAAATCCTTTGTCGGCGGCGTTCGACGGCAAAGATTGCAGCGGAAAGCGGGATTAGCTACTAAAACATATAATAATTCGTAATTCATAATTTTTTAATTTGAAATTAAAATGACCATTCCTTCCCATAAAAAAGAGCAGTTATTTCGTAGCTTACACCAAGCGAATACTGCATTTAATGAAATTTATCCGGGTGACAACAGCAATCGGCAGCCGGTTCACACTTTGTACGGCGGTGCCAACCTTTTTAAGTTTGATGCACCCGTAGCATTGGGGCATAGAGCTTTAGAAATTCTTGAAACGTATGCGCCTAATCACGAGGTTTTTGGAAAAGCGTTCGGACTGACAGGCGGTGCCGACTTTAGTAAGCGCATTTATGACAAGGTTGTAGCCAAACTGAAATCTGAGGCTATTGAGGATTTTAGAATCGACTTTGAAGACGGCTACGGCAATCGAAGTAATGAAGAGGAAGATGCGACTGCGGCTGCTACAGCGATTGAAGTTGCCAAAGGGATGCAGGCTAAAACATTGTCGCCATTTATTGGCATTCGGATTAAGCCTTTTAATGAAGAGATGAAGGAGCGTGGTTTGCGGACTTTAGATATTTTCATTACGACATTGGTGAAGGAAACAGGAGGAAAATTGCCTGATAATTTTGTGGTGATGTTGCCGAAAGTGACAATTCCGGAACAGCCGGAGACCTTGGCCAATTTTTTTGCGATTTTGGAAGAAGAACTCGGCTTGAAGAAAGGCATTTTGAAAATGGAGATGATGGTTGAAACGACTCAATCTATCATGGATATCAATGGTACCAATCCGTTGTATCGATTTATCAAGGCTGCACAAGGGCGATGTATTGCGATGCATTTTGGGACATACGATTATACGGCAAGTTGTAGTATTACGGCGAAGTATCAGGAGATGGATCACCCGGTTTGTGACTTCGCCCATCATATGACGAAAGTGGCGTTGGCTCACACTGGTATATGGTTGAGTGATGGGGCGACGAACACGATGCCCATTGGTCCACATCGCGGTGATTTAACACCCGCTCAAGAGGAAGAGAATCGTCAAGTCGTTCACAGAGCATGGAAGAAAGGTTATGATCATATTCGTCATTCCTTGTGGAATGGGTATTATCAGGGTTGGGATTTAAACCCGGCGCAGTTTCCGATGCGATATGCTGCGGTATATGCCTTTTTTTTAGAAAGTTATGATGATGCGGTAGATCGATTAAAGACCTTTGTAGATAAGGCAGCACGTGCTACTTTGATAGGAGATGTTTTTGATGATGCAGCGACCGGACAAGGATTGTTGAATTATTTTCTACGCGCATTAAATAGTGGTGCCATTACAGAAGAAGAAGTATTGGCTACCGGCTTGACATTAGAAGAAATTCGGGGACGTTCCTTCAAAAAAATCTTAGAGAATAGAATGGCGAAGTAAAGCAACTGTTCAGAAACGTTTAGTAGAAGATAATTTAATGGTAACTATAAAGAGCAAAGTAAGGCGTTTCTGGAAATTATTAGGTCCGGGTTTGATCACTGGTGCTAGCGATGACGATCCGTCTGGTATTGCAACCTATTCGCAAGCTGGAGCAGGCTTTGGACTGTCGACACTTTGGACAGCTTTGATTGCCTTCCCACTGATGGCAAGTATTCAACAAATGTGCGCACGCATTGGATTGGTTACAGAGCAAGGTTTGACAGGAACCTTGAAGAAGAATTATCCCAGACCTGTTTTGTATTTGATGCTGCTCTTTAGTTTTCCGGCCATTGTAATGAATATTGGTGCGGATATAGCGGGTATGGGTGCTGTGGGTAATTTGCTTTTTCCCGCCATAGATGCCACTTACTTTAGTGTCGTTTTTACAGTGATTTTGTTAATCTTGATTATTTATCTTCCCTATCAACGGATAGCAGCTATTTTAAAATATTTATGTGTTGTCCTGCTTGTATACCTTATTGTGCCGTTTTTATACCATCAAGATTGGTTGCTCATTTTGAAGTCGACATTTGTTCCCACCATTCATTTTAATAAAGAATTTGTTGGGATTCTGGTCGGTATCTTGGGTACCACGATTTCTCCTTACTTATTTTTTTGGCAAGCCTCAATGGAAGTTGAAGAAATGAAGCACAGAAAGAAACATTTGGTTGTAAACAAAAGAATCATCAACGAAATGAAGCAGGATGTCGATTTTGGAATGTCGTTTTCAGGTTTGGTTATGTTTTTTATTATTTTGACAACCGGTACGGTCTTGTATCAGGCAGGTGTTCGACAAATAGACACTGTCGAACAAGCAGCTCAAGCGTTAAAGCCGCTAGCGGGAAATTTTGCTTATTTGCTTTTTGCGATTGGAGTAATCGGTACAGGACTATTGGCGATTCCCGTTCTCAGCGGTTCTCTTTCATATATAATAACAGAAACGTTTGGATGGGAGCGAGGCTTGGATAAAAAGTTTCACGAAGCCAAGGCATTCTATATTGTGATTGCGATTTCTTTGGTTTTGGGCTTGTCTCTCAATTATATTGGGATTTCACCGATAAAGGCGTTAATCTACACGGCAATTTTGTACGGAATTACCGCACCGGTATTGATTGCAATAATTTTGCATGTTTCGAACAATAAAGCAGTTATGGGAAATTTTACAAATTCAAGAACTTCTAATATTTTAGGCTTTCTAGCTTTGATCATAATGACTTGTGCTGCTGGCGCCTTACTTTACTTGCAATTTACAACATAAATCTTCCATTAAGATTTGCTGACTTTAGTTTGGGATTGACGAATATTCATTATTTTTGACCAAAATTGGATGATTTCTCTCCACAAGAAGGAATTATTATGCATTATCCAAAAAAAAACAACAGATGGCAGTTTTAGAAAAATTGAGTTCACAAGCAATTATCGATCTTGAAAACAAATATGGAGCTCATAATTACCATCCTTTACCGGTAGTTCTCAGCAGAGGAGAAGGCGTTTATGTTTGGGATGCTGAAGGGAAGAAATACTACGATTTTTTGTCCGCTTATTCCGCTGTAAATCAAGGTCATTGTCACCCAAAGATCGTCAATGCGATGGTACAACAAGCACAAACATTGACTTTGACTTCACGGGCTTTTTACAATGATCAACTTGGGCCGTATGAGGCGTTTATTACAAAGTATTTTGGTTTCGATAAAGTACTACCAATGAATACTGGGGCAGAAGCCGTTGAAACTGCCTTAAAACTCTGTAGAAAATGGTCCTACGAAGTGAAGGGAATCGCAGAACACCAAGCGAAAATTATAGTCTGCGAAGGAAATTTCCATGGAAGAACAACCACAATTATCTCTTTTTCGAATGATCAAAATGCGAGAAAAAACTTTGGTCCTTACACGGAAGGTTTTATCAAGATTCCATATGATTCGATTGATGCTTTAGAGGAAGTCCTTCAATCAGACCCAAATATTGCTGGTTTTCTTGTAGAACCAATTCAGGGCGAGGCTGGTGTTTATACCCCGTCAGACGATTATATGATCCGGGCTAAAGAACTATGTAACAAGCATAACGTATTGTTTATCGCTGATGAAATTCAAACCGGAATTGCAAGAACAGGATCCTTGCTGGCTGTTTGTGGAAATTGTACTTGCGAGAGTCACTGTGAAAAACAAAAGACCTACGCAGCACCAGATATCTTAATCCTTGGCAAGGCTTTGTCTGGTGGTGCTTATCCGGTTTCCGCAGTTTTGGCCAACAATTCAATTATGGATGTAATAAAGCCAGGACAACACGGGTCAACTTTTGGAGGTAATCCGATTGCTGCGAGCGTTGCTGTAGCAGCTTTGGAAGTAGTCGTGGAAGAAAAATTGGCACAGAATGCTCGTGTATTGGGAAGGTTATTCAGATCTAAATTAGCCGAGTATATCAAAACGAGCAATATTGCTACTTTGGTTAGAGGTCGTGGACTTTTGAATGCGATAGTTATTAATGATACAGAAGAAAGCGACACGGCTTGGAATATATGTATGGCGTTGCGGGACAATGGTCTATTAGCAAAACCAACACATGGTAATATCATTCGATTTGCTCCTCCACTAGTAATGAATGAAGAACAA
>CANHBE010000031.1 GCA_947458575.1 Flavobacteriaceae bacterium
ATAGGCGAACATACACGTCATATCATCGAAATGTTTCAATGTCTTCTTTCACAATACGAAACCGGAATCGTAAATTATGACCATCGCCAACGCAATAAACAAATCCAAACAGAATCGCAGTTTGCCGTAACTCAAATCGAGCAAATCCAAAATGCTATCGCGAAGGAAAACAAAAAATTGAGTTTACAACAACTCATCGACGGCGAGGAAATCCTCATCGAAACCAACTACTTCAGAGAATTACTCTATAATTTGGAACACTGTATTCATCTCCAAGCACTGATAAAGGTCGCTGTAATGCTGCAAGGCAAACTGCAAGTCCACGAAACTTTTGGTGTAGCACGTTCCACCATCGAATACAGAAAGCAATGTGCACAGTAAGTTTTGTATTTGCAGCAGACAAAATTATCATCACTTCCAATCGTGACGAGCAAGTAGCACGACCCGCAATTGAGCCAAGAAATTATCTGGTCAATAACAAAAATCTATTTTTTCCCAAAGACCCAAAAGCGGGCGGCACATGGTATGCCGTAGATGATCATGCTAACGTTTTGGTACTACTCAATGGTGCCGAAGAAAAACACAGCTGGAACCCGCCATATCGCAGAAGTCGAGGCTTGATTGTTCTAGATCTTCTCAGTTCGGAATCGGCAATTGATTCCTGGGAAACCATCCATTTAGACAATATCGAACCATTTACAATGGTGCTCTTTCAAGATCACGAGCTCTATCAGTTGCGTTGGAACGGAACACAAAAAAACAAACGACAACTAAACATACACGAGAACCACATCTGGTCTTCATCAACCTTATATGCAAAAGAAGTCCGAGAGCAACGGGCACAATGGTTTTTCAATTTTTTAGATGCAACGCCCGCAGTGACTTTCGAGGAAATGTTCCGTTTTCATCGCTATACCGAGCCGGACGATGCGCAACATGGTTTGGTCATCAATCGAAATGAAAAACTCAAAACGTTGAGCATCACACAAAGTGTCATCGAGCAAAACAAAATCACCGTGATGCACCACGATTTAATTGCAGAAGAAGAATTCTCAAACACTTTTATTCATGTATAGTCTTTTGGGCGTGTCGGCGCAATCAGGCAATGGCGCACTTGAGGAAGTTTCCCGCGCCGCCGTGCTGTCCGCTTTATCTTTTTATCCTAAACTCGTTTCAGAATCTATAAATATTTTAAACTGTTTTCTCGAGAGCCTGAAACGAGTTCAGGATAAAAAGGATGCCGCTGCCATCACTCACGCAACGCACAACACACAACACACAACCGACAACCCAAATGAAGCTATTCTTTCATAAACTCTTCCACTGGGAATATTGGCCAATGCATGTGGTTTATGTTCCCATCTATTTTCAATGGGTATTTTATGCTTTGAAAGCTAGAACGATTTTCTTTTTCAATGCGTCCAATCCATCAATCAAAAATGGTGGGTTTTTCATGGAGTCGAAAATGGAAATCTACAATCTCATCCCGAGAAATTACTATCCAAAAACTGAATTAATCGCTGCGAATTCGAACTTTGAAATGATCCAAAGTCAGATCAAAGAATGTCAGTTTGGTTTTCCGTTAATCGCCAAACCGGATATTGGCTTGCGTGGTTCCGCAGTAAAGAAAATCCACAATGAAATAGAGCTAAAAGCCTACCACGAGAAAGCTAACTTCGATTATTTACTGCAAGATTTGATTCCATATCCGAACGAAATCGGAATTTTCTTTGTCCGCTATCCACACGAAAAGAAAGGAAGAATCACCGGAATTGTCGGGAAAGAATTTCTAATTGTCACTGGCGACGGACAATCAACAATAGAAACATTGATTCGGAAAAATCCACGACATCAACTCCAACTCAAAGTTCTTCAAAAAGAATACGGATCTGATTTGCAAACGATTTTACCGAATGGCGAATCGCGCAATTTAGTGCCATATGGCAATCATATTCGCGGCGCGAAATTCTTAGATTTCAGTCACTTGATTTCACCGCAGTTAACCAATGTCATCAATGAAATGTGTATACAAATTCCGGAGTTTTACTTTGGAAGGTTGGATATTATGTATGCTACTTTCGAAGAATTAGAACAGGGAAAGAACTTTTCTGTTGTTGAGTTAAATGGTGCGGCTAGCGAACCGACACATATCTACGACCCGAAACACTCGATTTTTTTCGCTTGGAAAGAACTCTCGCGGCATATTCGATTTATGTATCAAATTAGTGTTGCGAATCACCGACGAGGAATTCCATATTTAAGTTGGAAAGCCGGAATGAAAGAGTATCGAATGCATATAGAGCAAAGCAATAAAATCCTCAACTTCTAACACATGAAATATCTCAAGAATTTTTTTGTTGGATTTGCAGTTAGTTTTGTCGGCTCTATTCCATTGGGATATTTGAATGTCATTGGTTTTGAGATCTACAATCATAAAGGATTGGGCAACGTAATTTCTTATTTGTTGGGCGTCATTTCTGTTGAGGTTTTGGTTATTTATTTCACTTTAATTTTTGTCGAACAGCTCTTCAATAACAAGAAACTACTGCGTTTCATCGAGGGATTTTCGGTCGTGTTTATGTTTGTTTTAGCTTATGTCTTTTATAATAGCGCTACCAAAACAACTACTGAAACTACAGTTTTTGACGAATATCGTGAGCAAACGCCATTTTTCGTTGGACTTTTCTTCAGTGCACTGAATTTTATTCAAATTCCGTTTTGGGTTGGTTGGAACTTGTACTTGCTCAACGGTAAATATATTACAATGACATCATATAAAAAGTACTTTTACGTGATGGGCACTTTGATCGGTACTTTTTTCGGAATGTTGGCACTCATTTTATCACTGCACTTTTTGACCTCGCAAACAGATTTCTTTGCAAAGTACATGATGCGTATTGTTATTCCTTTAGTTTTTATTGCGTTGGGACTTTTTCAAGGCATTCAGTTTTGGCGAAAGTACTTCTAGAGAATACAGCATCATTGTTTGTTGGTTTTCAATTTTTTCAATTAATTTATTGTGATTCAATCTATTTTGTTTACTTTTTCCAATGAAAAATTATGGAGTAACCGAAAATCCTTAAGAGTAGGGAACCAAAATTAAATACAAATCAATTATGAGAAAAAATGCATTAGTAGGCTTAGTGTGCCTGTTTTTTGGAATGACAGCTACCGCACAAAAATTAGACAAATTCGGAGCGGATATGGGTAAAAAAAGCGTAATGGGTAAAGAGATTCGCGTACCATACACGGATATGTCTAGTTATTTCGGTTACATCAAACCTGGCGCCGCCCCAGATGAGGTTAAGGACGGAAAGAAAATGTATTATGTCTATGTTTGGATTCCACTAGCAGCGCCTGAAATTGGAGTTCGAATGATTTCTCCAGCACCGGATAGTGTTAAGCCTTCAGAAAGTGATTACCAAACTAGTGATTATAAAGCGAACCTAGCGGATACCAAAAGTTTTTTCGACACATGGATCACTTTGGAAAGAGCAGAGGGAATCATGAAGATAGAGGACGCTGCGTCAAAAGCGAAGTCAGCAAAGTGGAACAAAATCGATTCTAACGATGATTCTAGCGAAATGCCAGCGCAACCTTCAGGAAGCAAATATAATTCCTTGATGCGCATTACAAGCGAAACATCCAATCCGATGAAATCACTAACCATGGGATTGTACAGAATTGGATTTACAACATACAAAAAAGGGGAAGTGCAAGGAAGCTTCTTGGCACAAATTGGAGCTCCAATCAAATTGCCGGGAGTTGCTATTGCAGCAAAGCCGGAAGATTTAATGGCATCGGTGAAGAAATAATATTCAAACAGAATCTCGCCATTTTTGTTCAGCTATAGAAAGCACTCTTTTCGGGTGCTTTTTTTATTATTTTTACAGAAAAAATTTTGAAGAATATTATCATTACAGGAACATCACGCGGCATAGGCTATGAATTAGCACTTCAATTTGCAAATGCCGGTCACCAAGTTTTGGCAATCTCTCGCAAGACACCACGAGAACACATCGAACATCCCAATATAACTTGTTTATCAGTCGATTTGGCGCAGGAAGAAGACTTCGGTCAGATTAGTCATTTTATTTCTTCCACTTGGAGCCAAGTAGATGCAATCATACATAATGCCGGCGCATTGCTGTTAAAGCCATTTGAAAGTACTTCTTTGAGTGATTTCGAAGCTATTTATAGAGTAAACGTTTTCGCCGTTGCCACCTTAACACAAATAGCATTACCATTCCTGCAAAAAGGCAGTCATGTTGTGACCATTAGTTCAATGGGAGGCATTCAAGGCAGTATGAAATTTGCTGGCTTATCGGCTTACAGTTCGAGCAAAGGTGCTGTTATTACTTTGTCTGAGTTATTGGCAGAAGAGTATAAAGACAGAGGAATCGCATTCAATGTTTTGGCTTTAGGTTCCGTACAAACCGAAATGTTGGCTGAAGCATTCCCTGGATATCAAGCGCCAATAACAGCACAACAGATGGCGGATTATATTTATAATTTTGCGCTGACTGGACATCAATTTTACAACGGAAAAGTATTGCAAGTTTCTTCTACTACACCGTAAAACTTGTTTTTGGTTGTAAGTTTTGGGTCAAAACAGACAACCTATTAATCTACAACTTTTTAAAATTCAGCTTCTTTAATGAACGAAACGCTAGCTAAATATCTTCCTGAGCACGCAGTAAAGCCTGCGTTTGAATTGATTGTTGCCAACGAAGTACATCTTAAAATTGTCAATGAGAGAACCACGCGTCATGGAGACTATCGTAAAGCTGTTAATGGGAAGCATGAAATTACAGTGAATGGAAGTCTCAACAAGTACAGGTTTTTGATTACGTTAATTCACGAAATTGCTCACTTGGTTGCTTACGAAAAGTTCGGTCGTTTTATCAAGCCTCATGGCGAAGAATGGAAATATTCGTTTCAAAGATTGATGATTCCATTTATTCGACCTGAAATATTTCCGCAGCAGCTTCTGCCGTTATTAGCGCGACATTTCAAGAATCCAACTGCCAGTAGTGATGTAGATGCAACGCTTTCTTTGGCGCTCAAACAGTTTGATCAAGCGAATGATAAAAATTATATCTTTGAACTCCCATATGGAAGTTACTTCCGAATTCACAATGGGAAGATCTTTACAAAAGGTGCTTTGCGGACGAAACGATACGAATGTGTGGAAGTCAGTTCAGGAAGACTCTATTTGTTTAATCCAAATGCAGAAGTTGAAATGTTGCCAAATAAAGAATGAATAAGAATTATTACGCCATATTAATGGCCGGTGGAGTAGGTTCCAGATTTTGGCCGGTAAGTACACAGGAGTTTCCAAAGCAGTTTCACGATATGCTGGGCTCCGGTCACACTTTGATTCAAAAGACTTTCAGTCGACTTTCGAAACTTATTCCCGTTGAAAATATTCTAATATTGACCAACGAAAAGTACAATGACATTGTTTTGAATCAACTTCCGATGATCAAGCAAGAACAAGTGTTATTGGAACCGGCAATGCGAAATACAGCTCCTTGTATTTTGTATGCTTCTCTAAAGATCAAAAAGCAGAATCCGGAAGCGGTGATGGTTGTAGCACCAAGTGATCATTGGATTGAAGATGAAGAAAAGTTTGTAGATAATCTTCAGCAGTGTTTTGATTTCTGCAGCACAAAAAATGCATTGATGACGCTTGGGATTCAACCCACTTTCCCCAATACAGGATTTGGCTATATCGAGTTTGATAAAACCGATTTGCAACCGATAAAGAAAGTAATTCAATTTCGAGAAAAGCCAAATTACGAAACAGCAAAATCTTTTATCGAGAGTGGTAATTTTCTGTGGAATGGGGGCATTTTTATATGGAGTGTCAATGCAATATCTGAATCTTTCGAGAAGCTTCAGCCCGAAATGAATAATTTGTTTTTGCAAGGTTGGGAACATTTCAATTCCAGCGGTGAAAAAAAGTGGATCGAACAAAATTACGCCAATGCAGAAAATGTCTCCATCGATTATGCAGTCATGGAAAAGGCAGATAATGTGTATGTGCTTCCGGCAACTTTCGACTGGAATGATCTCGGTACTTGGGGATCATTACACGAGAAGCTTGCCAAAGACAGCAACAATAATGCGGTCGTTAATGCAACCGTTTTTCTAAATAATTCATCCAGTAATATCATCAGTACCTCTAAAGAGAAATTGGTGATCATTGACGGATTAGAAGATTTCATTATTGTCGACAAGGATAACGTATTGCTTATTTATCCTAAAAGCAAAGAACAAGAAATAAAAGGCATTGTCGGACAATTGAATAAATAAAAAAAGCGGGAAGAAGTTCCTGCTTTTTTGTTATTCTTTATCGCAATATTGGTTTGTGTTAGCTTTATTCAATAAGGTAATTACCCTTTTAAATAAGCTTCTCGCACCTTTTTGAATAAATTAGAAGAATACACAAAGTCAACAATAGCCTGGTTATCGGTAATGAAAATATCTTCTTTGGTTCCTTGCCAGGCTTTCAAACCATTCTTTAAAAAGACAATATTTTCTCCAATTTCCATAACCGAATTCATGTCGTGTGAGTTGATAACGGTAGTAATGTTGTACTCTTCTGTAATTTCCTTAATCAGATTATCGATCAAAATAGACGTATTGGGATCAAGGCCTGAATTGGGTTCGTCACAAAAAAGATATTTCGGATTGTTTACGATGGCTCTTGCAATCGCAACCCTTTTCTGCATTCCACCCGAAATTTCAGAAGGCAATTTCTTGTGAGCATCGATGAGGTTAACACGTTTGAGTACAAAATCGACGCGATCTTGAATTTCAGCTTTAGATTTATTGGTAAACATCTTCAATGGGAAACCCACATTTTCTTCAACCGTCATAGAATCAAAAAGAGCACTGCCTTGAAAAACCATTCCTATTTCTGTGCGTAGTTCTCTTTTTTCGTCTGCCGTCAAGTTTGAATAAATTCGTCCATCAAAAGAAATTGTGCCGGAATCCGGAGTATGAATGCCTAGCAAACTCTTCAATAGAACTGTTTTGCCAGAGCCACTTTGACCGATAATCAAATTTGTTTTTCCGGTTTCAAATACGGTCGAAACGCCTTTTAAAATTTTTGTACCGGCAAACGATTTTTCAAGGTTCTTTACTTCAATCATCAGGCTAAAAGCATTTGGGTTAAAATATAGTTCATGGCAATAATCATAACCGATGTCCACACAAAAGAAACCGTACTAGCTTTACCCACTTCCAAAGCGCCACCTTTCATATAATAGCCGTGAAAAGATGGAATGGTCGCCAACAATAAGGCAAACACAAAAGTCTTAATGAAAGCATATGCAATATGAAACGGAATAAAATCTTGTTGAAGTCCGCCTATAAATTCATCACTTGAACCAAATCCACCATAAACTGCTGCTATCCATCCACCAAGAATTCCCAAAAACATACTGATTCCAATGACAAAAGGGAAGAGTTGTAAGGCGATTAATTTTGGAAAAACTAGATAATTTAGAGAATTAACGCCCATGACTTCTAAAGCGTCTATTTGTTCGGTAACACGCATGGTTCCAATACTCGAAGTGATAAAGGACCCCATTTTTCCTGCCATAATAATCGAAATGAATGTTGGCGCAAATTCTAGAATAACCGATTGCCGAGTAGCAAAACCAATAAGATATTTTGGGATAAGCGGATTAGTTAAATTCAATGCTGTTTGAATGGCAACCACACCGCCAACGAAAAACGAGATGAAAGCCACGATTCCTAATGAACCAATGATCAAATCGTCAATTTCTTTGAAAATAAGATTTCGCATCACAGACCACTTTGTTGGTTTGTTGAAAACCTCTTTCAACATCAAGAAGTACTTTCCGATTTGCGACAGATAACGAACTAGCATCATGGGTTGTAAAATATGGGCTAAATTAATAAAAGTTATCGGTTGTCAGTAGCCGTGCGTTAGTTTTTTTGAAGTTTTAAGGGCGTGATCGCCGGGGCGACCGGGCTATCCGCTGCTAGTCCTCGCCAAATTTGTTAACACTGCATTTGGCTGTGGGCTATTCGCTGCTATCCCTCACGCAGTATGGCGTTAGCGACTAATTTTGTTTTTCATTTTTTGCCATCGATACTTCCGAATGTATTTTGCTTGATCATCTGTGACCAGAAGCGGTTGATTATTCAACTTTGCTTTCAGAAATCCACGAATATAGTCGAAGATCAGAAGCGGCTGTCGTTTCATTAATGCGAGTTTTACAGAGGCAATCGTCGTAATTATAAAGCCATAGCCCAAACTGTAAAATGCTTCACCTTGTTTGAAGCGCGCGGATTTATTATAATTAGCGCCGGTTGGCTTAAGGTGTTTGACGTGAAGAGAGGCGTCTGTGACAACTTTCCACCCGAAGTATTGCGCCAAGAGTTCATCCACAGTATCCCAACCCATCGCAGGTTTGAGTCCACCTATTTGTTCAAAGCATGCCTTTCGATACGCTTTGAAAGCCCCGCGAATATGGTCTTTGTCTGTTAAATTTTCAAGAATCCACTTGTTGTCTTTTTCTATATACGCAAAACCTCCAACCATTCCAATGGTTTTGTCAGATTCGAAATGGGTAATCACTTTCTCGAAATAATTCAACGGCAAAATCAAGTCAGCATCCAGCTTTACTATGAAATCATAATTTTGATCGAGAGTTGCCAATCCTTTTTGAAAAGCAAGTACAACTTTACTTCCCGGAAGATGCGCTTCGTCTGATGTGATATTGACCAATTTGAGATTCTGATGTTGGTGTGCAAACTGCGATACAATTGTCGGAGTCTCATCGGTTGAGTGATCATTCACAACCACGACTTGATCGGGTAAACAAGATTGCAAAAATAGAGATTGTAGGGTTTGTGCAATATATTTTGCTTCATTGTGTGCCGGAATAATCACATAATATCTCATCAGCTTGTCATCGTTTGTTGACAGGACAAAAGTAGAGATTTAGCAATAAAAAAAGGGGATTTCAAAACTGAAATCCCCTTTTCGCTCTAACTATTAACTATGATTAATTCGAATCTGCTACTGTAGCTTTTTTCTTGATAAATGCTTCAATGTTATCGTAGATTGCAGGAATTACTTCCTTACCAGACTTGTCTATAAATCCGAGTTTGTCTTTACGGTCTTTCACCAAAGCCCAATTCTTTCTTACTTTGTCGAATTTTTCTATTTCTGCGTACTTCACCGGAACGATGATATTTCCTTCTTTATCCAGGAAACCTTTCATACCTTCTGCTTCTACAAGCATCCAATCTTTGGCATATTCTCCAAATCCTCCAATTTTTGTGTAGATTGGCGGAACAATTTCTTTTCCAAGATCATCGATAAATCCGTATTTTCCTTCTTTTTGGACTAAGGCCTAACCAGCGTTTAATGTACCGTAGTTGTGAATCACTTCGTATTTAGGTTCAACAATGATCTTACCTTTTTTGTCGATAAAGCCGTATAAGTTGTTTAAGCCAACTTTTGACCAGTTTGCGTGGATTTTGTCAAAATCATCCACAGAATTGTATTTCGCGGGAATAATTTCAACCCCATTTTCGTTAATGACGCCAAACTTATTATCTGAGTTGACGATGAATAATTGCTGCCCAAAGGAGGCAGTACATAAAGCCAATGCTGCGTAGGTGTAGATTGCTTTCATAAAATTGAATTTTCGTCAATTAATTTTGTTTTTAACACGAAGCAATATTACAGCAGTTTGTCGTTAAAACGCAAAAAAAAATCGATGAAATGCATAATATTTATAATGTGCAATATAATTTCCTTACAAAATAAATTTCCTACTTGACTTTTTCGGCATATATAATATAGTATCGATTAGTGCATAATCGGAGCAATGGTCGAATGCCTATTTGCTTAACTGGATTTGTCCATTTTTGACGATCAATGATTTTCCAACCGGTTTTTTCCAAAAGCCAATCTAGTTGCCAATCTTCAAATTCGTGATAGTGTCGGTCCCACGGATCTGTTTTGCTCCGATAGGCAGGGGAAAACCAAAGACGTAATGGGATAGAGATAAAGAGTTTATCTGATTGAATTTCTTTTAGAATTGAGTATGGATTGAGTAAATGCTCAAATATTTCAAATGCAGTAACTACCGTGTATTTTTCTTTCTGAAAAACGTTTTGATTCTCATCTAAATCTTCACCTGTAGTGTTGATTACTGAAAATCCCTCGGCTTTCATAATTTCTGAAAATGGATTTTCAACGCCCAAATCCAAGATGATCTCATTGACATTGATATGCTTCTTTACAAATTCTAAGGTTAATCTGAAGCGTTTGTTGGGAAAACTATTCTCGTACATAATCACAGTGTTATTGAACTGCGCAAATATAGTAACATTAGTAGTCCATTTTGCTTTCGCAGATTTGAGTTCAAAAAAAAAAGGGATTTCATTTTGAAATCCCTTTTTCGATCTAATTAGTAACGGATTTATTCCGCGTTTGCTATAACAGTCTGCTTTTTGACAAAAGCCTCAATGTTGTCATAAACAACAGGGATAACTTCTTTACCGGTTCTGTCAATAAAGCCAAGCTTATCTTTACTGTCTTTGACCAAAGTCCAATTTTTTCTAATAGTATCAAACTGGTCAATCTGTGCATATTTTACTGGCACAATCAGATTTCCATCAGTATCAATGAATCCTTTTAAGCCATTAGCTTCAACCAACATCCAGTCTTTGGCATACTCTCCAAATGTGCCAACTTTATCATACACTGGAGGGACAATTTCCTTTCCCGCATTATCGATAAAACCGAATTTGTCATCTTTCTTAACGAGAGCCCATCCCTCATGAAGTGCGTTGTAGGTACTGATTTCATGGTATTTGGGTTCAACAATTATTTTTCCTGTTTTGTCAACAAAGCCATAAACTTTGTTAAGTTCAACTTTTGCCCAATTGGCATGCATTACATCAAATTCTTCGATAGAACTGTATTTGGCGGCAATGATTTCGACGCCATTCTCATTCACAACTCCAAATTTGTTGTCGGCATTTACGATAAATAGTTGTTGACCAAAAGAGTAGGTGCACAAAGCTAATGCTGCGTAGGTGTAGATTGCTTTCATAAATTACGATTTAGGGATTAATTTAAATTATGATTTGTTATTCAACACTGCAACGTTACGGCATTTAAACGATTAAAAACAAAAAAAATCGATGAAATACATTGATATATAAAAAAACAAGTGCTATTCTTACAAAAAATAATATTCGAATTAAAAGTGTGTTCTATCTAAAGCGGGTACACAGCAATCACAAGAATGATTCGATAGATCTACAGGGTCTCACAATTTAGAGCGCATCAATATCGGTACACAAATGCATTGACATTCATTCCGGCACCTACTGAAGCAAATAGAATAATATCACCTTTTTCTATCGAGTGATGCTCTATTTTGTTCGAAGTCAACAAGTCATAAAGCGTCGGAACAGTTGCAACACTGCTGTTGCCCAAAAGGTGTATGCTCATTGGCATTATGTCCTTTGGAGCTTCTTGATTATATAATTTGTAAAATCTGTGAATAATTGCTTCATCCATCTTTTCGTTGGCTTGATGGATCAGTATTTTCTTAATATCAGTTATGGGAACGCCACTTTTATCTAGACAATTTTTCATGGCTTGAGGTACTTTGCTCAACGCAAATTCATAAATTTTTCGTCCGTGCATTTTGATATAGCGGACATCCGGATCTAATGTTTTATCGAATGAATTTCCAAAATATAAGTAATTTGCTTCTTCAAAGGCGTATGTTGCACTTTCATACGATAACAATCCGTCGTTTTCTTTACAGTATTCAACAACCGTTGCACCTGCGCCATCAGAGTAAATCATACTATCACGATCATGCATATCGACCACTCGAGATAATGTTTCCGAACCAATGACTAGACATCTTTTTGCCATTCCAGATTTGATATAAGCATTGGCTTGTAGCATTCCTTCAACCCAACCGGGGCAGCCAAAAAGAATATCGTATGCAACACATTTTGGATTTTGAATACGCAATCTGTGTTTTACTCTAGTTGCTAAACTTGGCACTGAATCCATTTGTATTGCATTCGACTTTACGTCGCCAAAATTGTGAGCGAAGATGATGTAATCCAGCGTCTCTGGATCAATTCCAGAATTTTTGATAGCTTTTTCTGCAGCGAAAAAAGCCAAATCGGATGAGTTAAGTTCCGGAGATGCATAGCGACGTTCTTCAATGCCTGTAATGCTCTTGAATTTTGCAATCACTTCTTCGTTAGAATATCCGAATTCAGATCCGTCTTCATTCAGAAATTTGTGTTTGCTAAAATCGGAGTTTTTCACTCTAATTTCTGGAATATAGCTCCCGGAGCCTATGATTTTTATGTTCATTGCTAGATTAGTTTCATTGCGAAATTATCAATAAAAGAGGTATTGTGACGAGATAAGTTGATTTAATTATTTTTTGTTGCCAATAACTTCGTTTCAAGCCAATCAAACTGAGATTATCGCAATTATTTCCTGTTTTCTTGTGCAATCTTTATTTGAAGGACAGTTGCAATATTGAGTGCATCAACCTTTATTTTTTCAGCCTTTGTTCCCAAAAAAAGAGCATCAACAGTATCGTTGAAATGCCTTAGCCAAATCTTGAATAATTCGGGAGATAAATATTCTTTCTGATTTACATCAAGATGAATTTGCGTGAGATTATTACTGTATCCACCAGTACTCAATATCGATTGCGACCAAAATGTCACTAAAATTGGTAAATGTTCTTCAAGTTTAATCTTAACAACATCAGTAAATATATAACTGATGTTATCATCTGCCAGCAGTTTTTTGTAGAACACATCAACGAGCAAAAATAAGTCGTCTTGATTTTGTATATCGTTCACTTTTACGTAAAAATTAAATCCCAAATTCTAATTTGGAATTTGGGATTTTGGGATTTTGGTATTCTATTTTTTAGATATATGCTTCAATCGGCGCACAACTACAAACTAAATTTCGGTCGCCGTATGCATCATCAGCACGGCGAACAGTTGGCCAGAATTTGTTTTCTGCAATATAGTCTAAAGGAAATGCAGCTTGTTCTCTTGTGTAAGGATAATTCCAAGTTTCGGATGTCAGCATCGCCAAAGTGTGAGGCGAATTTTTCAAAACATTATTTGGCTCATCAGCTGAAGCAGCTTCAATTTCTTTGCGAATTGAAATCATGGCATCACAGAAACGATCTAATTCTTCTAGGTTTTCACTTTCTGTAGGTTCAATCATCAAAGTTCCCGCTACTGGAAACGAAACCGTTGGAGCATGAAAACCATAATCCATCAAACGCTTGGCAATATCGGTTACTTCGATGCCTTTTTGTTTGAAAGGACGACATTCCAAAATCATTTCATGCGCTGCACGCCCCATTTCACCGGTATACAAGGTTTCGTAGTGACCGTTCAGTTTCTCTTTGATATAATTTGCATTGAGAATGGCATACTTAGTGGCATCTGTGAGTCCATCACCACCCAACATACAGATATATCCATACGAAATCAAACAAACTAAAGCGGAACCCCAAGGTGCAGCAGAAATAGCAGTAATCGGTGAACTTCCACCGGTCGGAATGACAGGATTTGTAGGCAAAAACGGCACGAGCTGTTTCGCCACGCATATTGGTCCAACACCCGGTCCGCCACCACCATGTGGGATAGCAAAAGTTTTGTGTAAATTCAAATGACAAACATCCGCCCCAATCGTCGCCGGATTTGTGAGTCCAACTTGGGCATTCATATTGGCGCCATCCATATAAACTTGGCCACCATTTTCGTGAATAATTTTGGTCACTTCAATAATTGATGCCTCGTAAACGCCGTGAGTAGACGGATAGGTAACCATTAAGCACGAAAGATTGTCCTTGTGCAAAATAGCTTTCTCTCGCAGATCTTCCACATCTATATTGCCATTTTCCAATGTTTTGGTCACCACAACTTCCATCCCTGCCATAGCTGCAGATGCAGGATTGGTTCCGTGAGCAGAGGCTGGAATCAAAGCGATGTTTCTATGATGATCACCTCTAGACTGATGGTAAGCACGAATCACCATCAAACCTGCGTATTCACCTTGAGCACCGGAGTTTGGCTGTAAGGTAGTTCCAGCAAATCCGGTTACAATATTCAATTGCTGTTCTAACTTCGATAACATTTCTTGATAGCCTTTTACTTGATCTAAAGGTGCAAAAGGATGTATATTGTTCCATTGTGGGTTGCTTAATGGTAGCATCTCTGCAGCGGCATTGAGTTTCATCGTACAAGAACCCAAAGAAATCATAGAGTGATTTAGTGCCAAATCTTTTCGCTCCAACTTTTTGATGTAACGCATCAAAGCAGTTTCAGAGTGGTGATAGTTGAAAACTTCATGTGTTAAGAAATCAGAAGTTCTGCTTAAATTTTTAGGAAAATGAACCGTGTCCAGCAAACTTTCAAACGCTACGAATGTTTTTTCATGCGCCGAAGCAAAAACAGAAACGATAGTGTTCAAATCCTGAATGTTTGTAGTTTCATTCAAAGAAATCGAAACAGTTTGGTCGTCAATATAATTAAAATTGATTTTATGTTGTTCAGCAATAGGCCGTACTTTGTTCGAATAGGTTTTCACTACAATCGTATCAAAGAAGGCGGTGTTGGTTTGGTATAAACCTAATTTCTCCAATTCATTTGCTAAAGTCACCGCTGAGGCATGAACTTTCTGAGCGATGTATCGCAAACCCTGCGGACCATGATAAACCGTATACATTCCAGCCATGACAGCTAACAAAACTTGAGCAGTACAGATATTGGAAGTAGCCTTATCTCTTTTAATATGCTGCTCTCTGGTTTGTAAAGCCATACGCAAAGCACGATTACCATTGGTGTCAACGGTTACACCGATAATTCTACCGGGCATACTTCTTTTGTACTCTTCTTTGCTAGCAAAATAACCGGCATGTGGGCCGCCATAACCCAATGGAATTCCAAATCTTTGCGTTGTTCCGACAACTACATCAGCACCCATCTCGCCCGGAGGTGTCAACTGAACCAAACTCAAAATGTCTGCTGCAACCGCAACTTTAAT
>CANHBE010000032.1 GCA_947458575.1 Flavobacteriaceae bacterium
GACTTCGGATTCGCAAGAAATTTTGTAGTCGATTTCGTTCAGCTGAAATTTCACAACTTCATTGTCTTTGTTGTCTGAGATGTATTTTTCAAAACTTGTGAAATATTGATATCCCGAAATATCGGTCGTATTTTCTTCATCTGAGCAACGAAAACTAACATAACTCATTTCGTTTGTTTTTGATCGCCACTCATTTTTCAGTCCCATAGCGCGCATGTATATCTCAGACTCGCCATTGATATAAGAATTGTTCTTCAGCTTATTACTTTGTTGCTTATCAACGATTGCTCGTATGTCTTGAGTAAACCATGATTGCACTGACTTGTATCCGTGATGGTCGTCTAAGTATTCTAAAATCGATTTCACTTCATTGTGAAGCGAATCGTTCAAAACAAGTTCATTTCTATTTTCAGATTTCGAATACAACCTCGGCAAGCTATCTTGTTCCCAAATCGTTTCGTTTTGAATTTTCCCGTCAACCATAATTTTCGATTGCAAAAGTATGTGCTGAAGGCGGTTTATTTGTGATTTTTCACTGATTGAGAATAAGCTCCACGGTCCAAATGAACTGAGAATCAATATAATTGCAAGAGAGACCGGAATAAACTTGATATTCGTTTTTCCAATAACAGTGTACAAACACACCAAGGAAACCCAAATGGCCAGGAGCACAATTGCATAGCGATTAACAGTAATGCCATAATCGTTAATACGCATAAAAATTGCAATATACAGCAGTATGAGTAATGGCAGTAAAATAAAGTAATAGCCGCGAGAAATTTTTTTGATCCAAGTGTGCTCTTTTTGATTTCCATAAGGATGAATGAGGAGAAAGGTCAAGATTCCTAATATTGCCAAAACCGTAATGAGATAGACAACTATTCCTTTAGGCCAGTTTGAAGTAATTATGATTTTTCCCCCGTAGCTGTACAGTATCAGCAAATATAGGGTTAGTAATGGTATCAAAACATATTGAGAGAATACTCGCAGTCCGTTGGGGTATTCGTACGTTTCGTCCAGCTGCTGAAAATCAGTTGGAATCCCACTGACGAAAAACCAAGTATTGAATATCCCAATAACGACCACGAAAATTTCGAAATATAAATTTTCATGAATATCAATATCAAAGAGTAATCTTAGGGCGGTAAGAGCAAGAATTAACCCAATATATATAAATCCTGAGTACAATCCTGACAAAAGAATTCTGATAAATAGCGTTTTGTTGTAATTCCAAAATCCGTTTAGTTGCGTTGAAGCCATAAATGGCACTGTCGATACGAGAAGATGGATGGTCACATTATAGAGTCCGTATCTGATATAAGGAATGGAAGTATTGTAAGTAGAATCAATATTGGGTAATGTAAAAAAAATCAGCAGAAGTACAATGGTAGCGAAAGAGATCATGCTGATTTTCTTTAACCGACCAAAATTGTTTTTCTCGCAAAATATGGCGGTGCAGAAATAAAGTGGAATTCCGATACTTAGACACAGCATCGCATTGATGAATGGAAACACGTTTTGAATGTCTTCATGGCATTCGATCATGTACAACGCAATGACCACCGCAATAAATGCAGATCCGATACTAAATGGAAAACGCAGAAAAGAAGTTTTCGCCTGAGCTGTTAAGTAGTATAAGGAAGGTAATTTCATTGCAGTTTCTTGATCAAATTACGCAATTTAGCTCATCCATTTTCTTTTGGATAACTTTAGTACTGCTCGTTAGCGTTCGGAAAATCTTTCGATTTTACATCCGTTACATATTGCGAAATCGCACCGGTCATCTCTTCGTATAAGTTGAGATAACGTCGCAGAAATCTGGGACTAAATTCATTATTCATACCCAACATATCATGAATCACCAGCACTTGACCATCGACACCACTGCCAGCGCCAATTCCGATAATTGGTATGGATACACTCTTAGCCACTTTTTCCGCCAAATGCGCTGGAATTTTCTCCAAAACAATAGCAAAACAACCCAATGATTCGAGTAGCTTCGCATCTTCCAAGAGCAATTCCGCCTCTGCTTCTTCCTTTGCTCGCACAGTATAGGTGCCAAATTTGTATATCGATTGTGGTGTTAAACCCAAATGACCCATCACAGGAATACCGGCATTGAGGATTTTCTTAATACTGTCTTTGATTTCGCCTCCGCCTTCCATTTTCACGGCATGAGCGCCACTTTCTTTCATGATTCTAATGGCAGAACGCAACGCTTCTTTAGAATCTGATTGATAGCTGCCGAATGGCAAATCGACCACAACTAAAGCTCTGTGAATCGCACGAACGACAGACGATGCATGGTAAATCATTTGATCTAAAGTAATTGGTAGTGTGGTTTCGTGTCCAGCCATCACATTACTTGCTGAATCACCAACAAGAATAACATCAACACCGGAAGCATCAACAATTTTTGCCATGGAAAAATCGTATGCTGTGAGCATCGATATTTTTTCACCATTTTCTTTCATTTCAATCAATGATCGCGTTGTAATTCGTTTGTAATCTTTTTTGGCTACCGACATATTTGTATTTGTTTAAGACGTAAAAGTAGTAAAATCGATTGGTGTTTTTAAATGTTCAAATTCAAATTGCAATATTGTGGTAACATTTCGTTTTTAGACGATACAAATGGGAAGTTATTTGTCAAACTAATAATTGAAAGCAATGGAAACCAATCTTAAAGAATGGAAGAAAATAAGCGAAGGAAAGTATTCATTCTTCAAACACGAGAATGAAATTGGACAATTAACCATTCACACAAAGTTTTTTCAAAAGAGCGCCGAATTTGAAATTGATGGTTATTATTACCAACTAAAGCACACTGGCTTCTGGAGCAATAATATCGAAATATCAGATTCTTCCGGCAAGGTTGTGTTGTCCACTTACAAAGAAAAGTGGTATAGTAACGCCACCACTATTTCATTTGAAAGCAGAAAATTGACACTAAACATCAGAAATAATCCCTTGGCTGAATACGCAATTCTAGATGGGGAAAACGAGATTTTAAGTTACGGCTTGAAGGTTCATGATAAACAAGTGGTGACCAAAATTCAAACTTCACTTCACCACAAATCGTATCTTTTAGATTTTTATCTTTGGTATCTATTTGCGCCCATTGCTCGGGAAAATATGGGTGACGATTTACTATTTTTGTTGTTATCAGTAGCTTAAAGTGACATTATGAAAAAATATATTTTACTCGCATTAATACTGCTTTCTAACATCATCCACGCGCAAAATGATGACATTAAGCACACCATCGAGACATTTTTTGAAGGGTTTCACCACAGAGATACAGTACTTCTGAAGCAAGTTTGCGCAGATAAAATGATCTTGCAATCAATAACTGAAAGTAGTAGTGGCAATAGTCTGTCGGAAGAGCCTTTGCAGTTTTTTTATCGATCAATCGCGTCTATGCCAAAAACACTAAAGTACAACGAGAAAATTCTAAGCTTTACCACGCAAGTTGATGGCTCAATGGCCCATGCATGGACACCTTACGAGTTCTACCTCGAAGGAAAATTAAGTCATAGCGGAGTCAATTCATTTGTGCTTTTTAAGGAAAAAGACCAATGGAAAATTGTCTATATCATCGATACCAGAAGGAAGTGACCTAGTGCTTCGGCATAGAATATTCAATGCTAAATTCTAAAATTCCAATTACTAAATCATTCTGAAGCTCATCCGGCTGTACCTTACAAACAAAACCACGCCTGAACCACAATGGTGAAGGCTGGCAAGAGCTTCCGCTGGTCGCTTTGCCGGCCATACCATAGTAATGGTTCATGCGTGGTTTTGTTTTCCAGTGCCATCCGGGCTAGGGCAGTCGCTTTAGATTGCAGATTTGAGATTTGAACGCTTCAATAAATAGGCATCAATCAAAAAACTCATAACAACGCCAACTGTATAACAAACCAAATCGCTCCACAGAAAACCTTGCCCCAAAACATATTGTCCAAAGGTTGTATTTCGAATTTCGATTATCCAGTCAGAATGGTAAAGTTGCTGGATTTCAATACAGTAACAGAAAAGTAAAGGAAAAAGAATTTTTTTTGAATTGTTGTTGTCAATAAACAATAAACAACAACCAAAATATACCATCACAGCATATAAGATATCACCAACAAACAACGGAATATCACTAATTTTTCGGCTAATAAGACCGAGTGCGACCACCAATATGGTGATGGATAAATAAATAAAGCGTTGTTTTTAGCCATTCAAAATCTTCCGGTCTAACAATCGAAAAGGGCAGCCGAGTCTATCTTAACAATCGGCCATATTCACCGTCACAGCCAAACCACCTTCAGACGTTTCTTTATATTTTGAATTCATGTCTTTTGCAGTTTGCCACATCGTGTCGATAACTTTGTCTAAAGGAACTTTGGCGTTTTTAGCATCGGTTTCCATCGCGAGTTCGGCGGCATTGATGGCTTTAATAGCGCCCATAGTATTGCGCTCGATACACGGAATTTGAACAAGTCCACCTATAGGATCGCACGTCAATCCTAAATGATGTTCCATAGCGATCTCTGCCGCCATGAGAACTTGTTCGGGAGTTCCACCCATGACTTCACATAGAGCTGCTGCAGCCATCGCAGAAGATACTCCGATTTCAGCTTGACAACCACCCATTGCTGCTGAGATGGTAGAACCTTTTTTGAAAATACTCCCAATCTCTCCGGCGACCATAAGAAATTGCTTGATCTCTTTCTCGGTAGCTTGATGATTTTCTATGACCATATAGTACATCAAAACCGCTGGGATAACCCCGGCACTGCCGTTGGTTGGAGCAGTTACCACGCGACCAAGCGAGGCATTTACTTCATTGACTGCCAAGGCAAAACAAGACACCCACTTGAGAATTTGACGAAATTTCACTTCGGTTTTTCGAATACACTGAAGCCATTCTTGAGGTGAATCATAATTGGCGAGACCAATCAAATTTTGATGCATGTCAAAAGCGCGGCGACGCACATTCAAGCCGCCCGGAAGTATGCCTTCTGTGTGACAACCGATATACATGCATTCAAGCATGGTATTCCAAATACGAAGCAACTCACGGTGGATGTCTTCCTCGGTTCGCATCGATTTTTCATTCTCGTAAACAATCTCCGAAATAATCTTCTTTTCGCGAATAGAGTAATTTAGTAGTTCTTCTGCATTTTGAATCGGAAAAGGAAATGCGCACTTAATCTCGTGTTTCTTTTTGGCATTGATTCGTTCTTCTACAACCACAAATCCACCGCCAATAGAATAATAAGTCTGTTCGTATTTCTTCTGGTTATCGAGATATGCTGTAAATTGTAGTCCATTGGCATGAAATGGAAGGAAGTTTTTATTGAAAGCAATATCACTTTTTACGGAAAACGCAATTTTATGTTCGTTGCCTAATATAATTTCATTGTTTTCTTCAATTGCTGAAACAATTGCCGAAATATCATGTACGGGAATCGTCTCAGGATCTTGTCCACTTAAACCTAACATCACTGCTAAATCGGTTGCATGACCTTTTCCTGTTAGGGAAAGCGAACCGTAAAGATCAACTTTGACTGATATTGCATGATGCAGCAAATCCTCATTTCGGAGTTCACCAAGGAAACGCTCAGCAGCGCGCCATGGTCCCAAAGTGTGCGAGCTTGAAGGGCCGACGCCAATTTTGAGCATATCGAAAACTGAGATGCATTCTTCCATAGCATTTTATTTGTAGAGCAAATATAGTTCGATTACTGTTATTATCGCAATCGATATCGGTTAAAAATAAACGATTGTTAAGAATGGAATTCGAAATTGAGATAAATGCAAACTTCTATTTTCCAAAAGCAATAAACTCCGGATAATCTGATTTGATAGTAGCGGCCAATTTTCGAGTGAATTTTTCTGAACCTGATTTATTAAGGTGAAGGGCATTGTAGAAGTTGTCCTTATTCATTGAAAGTTCATCGTCGGAATAGTCATAGAACGGGATGTTATATTTTACACTGAGTTTTTTGTATAATTGAATAATTTCTTTTTTGTTGCTGATAAGATTTTGACCTTCAATATATTCGGGTGTGTAAACGAATATAATTTTAATATTCTTTGATTGGCATTCTCTCAGGTATTTTTCAAAAAGTGTGATCGATTGCTGATCTAGTTCAATGTCTATTTTTTTGTATTTTGATTTTGCATTTTGCAAATCGTTGTTCCAATCTCTGTCCATGCCTTTATATCCCTGAATACGCTCTAGTGGATTGTCATTCGGATTTTGAATTAACCGCTTTACTTCTTTCAGAGCATCGAGTTTGCCGTAATAGCGTACGAGTGGAATTTCGTAATCAAAAAACTTGTATCCTTCATAACTAAGTGTTGCCTCTTTCATTTCTGCATTCCACAGCATGTAAGGTAAGAATTGATCGGGGTTGTACAGAGTCTTTTGTTTCATCAACGTGAGGAAATCGAGAGTCTGTATGATTAGTTTTGGATCTTTATGGTGTTTGAAATAAAGTTGATGCCTCAGATATTGTAACCAAAAATTATGACCGTCAATACCAAGGTTATAGGTCGACATCTTTAAACTATCTTCAAGAATAGCAGGACTAACATGCACCCATGCCCGTGAACTACCGTAGATCAGGATATCTGATTCTTTGTCATTTTCAAGAATCGCATTCCATGTAGGATATTCTCCTTCGGCATACGAATTAGATTCTCTTAGCTTTTTGGAAAGATACCAATCCGCTAGTCCACCTAGTAATAACAACGGAGCAGAAAAGGCGACTATTTTTAACAAGAATTTCTTCATATCAAAATTGGAAATAAATAAACTGTTGATTCAATCCTGCGTATGTAAAAATGATGAGAAGAATTCCATAATAAAAAGTCCATCTCAAGAATCGGTTTTTGGAGAATAAGTCGGCAATCGCATATTGTTTTTCCCTTCCCATCCATTCAATAAAGATGAAAAATAAAACCAATGAGACTATGGGCAACAGTTTAGAGTCATCTTTAAATTCCTGTATGCTGAAAAGTTTTTCGGTAAAAATTCTGCTAATATAATGGTAAGCGTGTGTTACATTTTCTGCTCTGAAAAAAATCCATGCAAATACAGTTAATGTAAAAGTAACCGTCATGGCAAGTAGTTCTTTGAAAGTGGGCAGCAGTTTTCCCGCAGCTACAGTGTCAAGATGATTGCGGTTGCTGCCAAAAATAATCGAAGGCATGATAAACAACGCATTCAAAAAACCCCAAATTAAAAACGTCCAATTTGCGCCATGCCAAAAGCCGCTCACCAAAAAGATGATGAAAGTATTTCTGATTCTTACCCACATTCCGCCTTTGCTTCCACCTAGTGGGATGTAGAGATAATCCTTAAACCAAGAAGAAAGCGAGATATGCCAGCGACGCCAAAACTCAGCAATATCACGAGAAAAGTATGGGAAAGCAAAATTCCGAAGTAAATCGATTCCGAAAAGGCGAGCTGTACCGAGAGCAATATCTGAATAGCCTGAGAAATCTCCGTAAATTTGAAAAGTAAAAAATAAAGCTCCAAATACTAAAGTGCTTCCTGAATAGTCATTGGAACTGTCAAAAATTATGTTGGCATAATGGGCACAATTGTCTGCAATCACCACTTTTTTGAACAAGCCCCATAGAATTTGTTTCAGCCCGTCGACGGCAACATTGTAGTTGAATTTTCTCTCGCGTTTTATTTGTGGCAATAAATGCGTTGCCCTTTCAATCGGACCTGCCACCAACAGTGGGAAAAAGCTAACGAAAACAGAATAATCGACGAAGTTCTTTTCGGCATGAATGCGTTTTTTGTAAATATCAATGACGTATGACAAGCCATGAAAAGTGTAAAAGGAAATTCCTACCGGTAGAATCACATTGATGGTGCTGGGATGTACTTCAAATCCGAGATTACCAATAGCGTCAGCAAACGACGCTGCAAAGAAATTATAATATTTAAAAACACCTAAAAAACCAAGATTGATAGAAATGCTGAGCCAAAACCAGAACTTCCTTTTAGAAGCGGTTTCGTTTTGATCCATTTTCAACGCGGTGTAATAATCCAAAACCGTCGAAAATAGCAGTAAAAATAGAAATCTCCAATCCCAACATGCGTAGAAAAAATAGCTGGCAATTAAAAGCAAAATATTTTGGAACTTGAGATTTTTTTGACAGACAAACCAATATAACACAAAAACCAATGGAAGGAAAATCGCGAAATTGATTGAGTTAAAAAGCATGTATCTCCTGTAAGTGTTCGGGCAAAAATAGTAAAATTTATATCTAAGCCTATTTGCCCAGATTTTTTGAGATTGGGATTCAAGTAATAGTCATAAAAATGACATAGTGTCAGACTTACTAGAGCGATACTGACAATTTATAAACCCAAATTTGGTTGGCACAAAGATTGACTATCGGTCGGCAAGTTGTTAGAAAAGCACACTATAATAAACTAAAATAAAATTAAAAATGGGAAAAATTATTGGAATTGATTTAGGTACAACAAACTCTTGTGTCTCTGTAATGGAGGGAAATGAAGCAGTTGTAATACCAAATTCAGAAGGTAAAAGAACAACACCATCAATCATAGCATTTGTTGAAGGTGGTGAAATTAAAGTAGGTGATCCTGCGAAAAGACAAGCGGTAACTAATCCGACAAAAACGATTGCTTCTATCAAAAGATTTATGGGACGTAACTTCACTGAAACCGGTGACGAAGCAAAAAGAGTTCCTTATAAAGTAGTGAAAGGAGACAACAACACACCACGTGTTGATATCGACGGTCGATTGTATACCGCACAAGAGTTGTCAGCAATGACACTTCAAAAAATGAAAAAAACAGCTGAAGACTATCTTGGTCAAACTGTAACAGAAGCTGTAATTACTGTTCCGGCCTACTTCAATGACGCCCAACGTCAAGCGACTAAAGAGGCAGGTGAAATCGCAGGTTTGAAAGTAATGCGAATCATTAATGAGCCAACAGCTGCAGCTTTAGCTTATGGTTTAGACAAAAAAGGTAAAGACCAAAAAATAGCGGTGTACGATTTGGGTGGAGGTACATTTGATATCTCGATTCTTGAATTGGGAGACGGTGTCTTTGAAGTGTTGTCAACAAATGGAGATACACACTTAGGAGGTGACGATTTTGACCAGGCGATTATTGATTGGTTGGCGGACGAATTCAAAGCCGAAGAAGGAATTGATTTGCGTGAAGATCCGATGTCTTTGCAACGTATTAAAGAAGCAGCAGAAAAAGCAAAAATTGAATTGTCTTCTTCATCAGAAACAGAAATCAATTTACCATACGTTACAGCGACTGCGACAGGGCCAAAGCACTTGGTTAAAAAACTAAGCAGAGCGAAGTTTGAGCAATTGGCGGATTCTTTGGTGAAACGCTCAATGACTCCCGTAGCCAAAGCTTTGAAAGATGCAGGATTATCAACATCAGATATTGATGAAGTGATTCTGGTAGGAGGTTCAACTCGAATCCCAAGAATCGTTGAGGAAGTTGAAAAATTCTTCGGAAAGAAAGCTTCGAAAGGTGTAAACCCTGATGAAGTGGTGGCTATCGGTGCTGCAATTCAAGGTGGTGTATTGTCCGGAGATGTAAAGGATGTATTGTTGTTAGACGTTACGCCTTTGTCTTTAGGAATTGAAACTATGGGTGGTGTTTTAACCAAACTCATTGAAGCCAATACAACCATTCCGACAAAGAAATCACAAGTATTCTCAACCGCAGCTGATTCTCAGCCTTCAGTTGAAATTCATGTGTTGCAAGGTGATAGAGCGATGGCAGCAGATAACAAGACAATCGGTCGATTCCACTTAGATGGTATTCCACCTGCGCCAAGAGGAGTTCCGCAAATCGAAGTGTCTTTTGATATTGACGCCAACGGAATTATCAAAGTTTCTGCTACTGACAAAGGAACAGGAAAGTCACATGATATCCGTATCGAAGCTTCTTCCGGTTTAACAGCAGAAGAAATCGAAAGAATGAAAAAAGACGCAGAAGCGAATGCTGATTCTGATAGAATCGCTAGAGAGCGCGTTGAGAAATTAAACGAAGCTGACAGTATGATTTTCCAAACAGAAAGTCAATTGAAAGAACTAGGGGACAAACTTTCAGATGATCATAAAGTAGCAATCGAAGGTGCTTTGACCGAGTTGAGATTGGCGCATGGTAACCAAGATTTGGAAGCCATTCAGGTTGCACTAGACAAAATTAATGCAGCGTGGAAAACGGCAACGGAAGCCATGTATGCGCAAGGAGAACAAGGACAATCACAAGATGCTCAACCGCAAGCGGAGGCACAAGGTGACCAAGTTCAAGATGTAGATTATGAAGAAGTGAAGTAAATCTCAATAAAGACCAGAAAAACTTCATATGATAATCAAAACCGAGTTAGCAATAGCTCGGTTTTTTTTTGCTCGACTCTTACTTCTTATTGCCAAACATTTTCTGAATAACCAGTACGTGTGGAAAAGTAATTGAAGCTAAGAAAGAGAAAAACAAAGCATTAAAAATTTTTTGTTCTTTGAAGATGAGGTAAAGCATAGTGATTCCTAATAATGATGCAACCCAATAGACAAAGGCAGCACGGAAATATAATTTGAAGTTCTTACAACTTGCATGTCCATGTAGAAACTTGATTTGATCGATTATTGAAGGAATGCTGTGCCATAAGATAAAGTACAGTGCGAATCCCCATATCAAACTTGATGCTTTGAAAAGAATTGCAAACACGATTAGATAAAATAGTTCTACAATAAAATACAACTGAAACGACCTCATTTTCCAATAAACGTATGTACAAAGCACTACATAAAGTGTGACAATTGCTTTGAATATAATCGAAAAGTAGGGCAACGGAATTGTCTTCATTGTGATGGCATATGCAACATCACGCACTTCTGAGGTGTGGAATGTAAACAATAGAAAAAGGACGAGAAGTCCGTAAACCATTTGAAAAATCAATTTAATCGGTTTGTTTTCAATTTTAAGTTTTTCGTTCCATTGTTGTTCCCCAAAATGGTAACCACTGACCAAAATAAACAGCGCTAATGCGAGCCATGGAACGAGGTAAAACATCGCTGCGCCAGCCACCACAATAACAACATAGTAGGTAAGGATTTGTGAAAAACGAAGCGTCGTATTCGTATTGTTTACATTTGAAATTAAAGCTACATCGTTTGCGCCATGCAAAATTCCGAAGGAAAATATCAGTATAAATCCCAAGTAAAGCTGAATATCACTGGAGAAAAACGAATTTATCCACAATCCAAAGAAGCTCGCTACTATTGCAAAATTCGAATATCTCACTATTTTGAACTTATACTTTGTTTAAATTTGAGTTAAAAAGCTTAAACAAAAAATCTTTTATTGTTTAATCTTTTATAATTTTGGTTAAACAAATTTAATTATTAATCAATTTAACCAATTTTTATTATGACAAATTTATCTTTATTTACATCGTTAACATCCAAATTGTTACCGACTGATTACATTGGGTTTACATTTTTCGTTGGTTGTATGGCAATGATGGCTGCCTCTGCTTTTTTCTTTTTATCGTTGAATCAATTCGATAAAAAATGGCGTACTTCGGTATTAGTTTCTGGTTTAATTACATTCATCGCCGCAGTACATTATTTTTACATGCGTGATTACTGGGCTGCTTTCCAAGAGTCGCCAACCTTTTTTCGTTACGTAGATTGGATCTTGACTGTGCCATTGATGTGTCTCGAATTTTACTTGATCCTTAAAGTAGCTGGTGCGAAGCAAAACTTGTTATGGAAGATGATTTTCTACTCGGTAATTATGTTAGTAACCGGTTATTGGGGTGAAGCAGTAGATCAAGCAAACGCTTGGTTGTGGGGCTTAATTTCTGGTGTAGCTTACTTCGCAATCGTATATGAAATATGGTTGGGTGAGGCCTCAAAATTGGCTGCTGCTGCAGGAGGAAATGTTCTTTCCGCTCACAAAATATTATGTTGGTTTGTATTGGTTGGTTGGGCAATTTATCCACTTGGATACATGTTAGGAACAGATGGTTGGTATACTGGGATACTTGGAAAAGGTAACGTAGATGTTGCTTATAACATCGCCGATGCAATAAACAAAATCGGATTTGGATTGGTAATTTACAGTCTTGCTGTCAAATCACAGAAAGACTAGCTTTGCTCATTTTTTAGTTTTTTCAGAAAAACCGGATTAGAAATAGTCCGGTTTTTTTTGTTTCAAAATATGTCACATCAGTTACACTTATTTTCGTAATTTTCCGCATCTAAAATTGACAAAATGAAAAAATACTTGTTTATCGTAACTGTTTTTTTCCTAACAACCGCTGCTTTTGCACAGAAAAAGAAGCCGGTCAAAGCATCAAATTCTACAGCCCTTGTTAAGCTGAATAATCTTTCAATAGAGCTTATCAAAAACAAACTTTACTTGTTCATTGACAACAAAGGTGCAAAAAGAGATACAATTATTTTAAAGTCCTATGAGGGTTCTGCGGCGCCAATCGATTGCAAAATTTCTCCTTTTACAACAAAGGGAACTGCCCTACACTTGATTTCATGGGCGGAAACTGCAGTCATTGAATCAAAGGACAAAACCGAAAACAAGTCGATGCAATACACTGAAATCTGGAATCTTAAAACCAAATCAAAAGCGTTTTCTAATTTGCAAACGACCACGAAGATCAAGGAAATTCAATATCTAGACAAACTAAAAAATGCTTCGCAAACCGTCGAAAAGATTCGAAACGAAGGGTTGTCATATACTTTGACCAAAGATGGTGATGTGTTTTTAAAGAACAAGACCCAGGAAAATACGCTGAGCTATAATGTCTCTAGTAATGTTTATCAAAATGTAAAAGATATTACGCCGAAGAAGAAGTAATTTGAAATTTTAGATTATTCGATTTTTTAACTATTAAGTTATCCATTCATCCGATAATCCAATTATCGAACAATCCTAAAATCGCACTAATTCACCTTAATTTCAAAGGTCTTTTCCCAATTTTTTCCTGTCACAAATATCGTTTTGGATTTTGGATTGTACGCAATGCCATTCAAAACTTCGGCATTTACGTGTTTTATTTGACTTCTCAATCCGGCTAAATTCAAAACACCTTCCACCGCTCCGGTAACTGGATTGATCACGGCGATAGCGTCTTTCTGCCAGATATTACCGTAGATTTTGCCTTCAATCCACTCCAGTTCATTGACGCTTTTGATTTTGTTGGTGTTGGTATAGACATTTACGTAATCCTCCATTTTCCGGGTTTCCGGATTCATCTTCCAGATTTTTTCAGTGCCATCCGATTGGTAAATGTGCGTGCCATCGTTTGTCATTCCCCAACCCTCAATAGGTTTGTCATACGTAAAGGTCTTGATTTTTTTTAGCGTGTTGGCATCATAAATAAAACCAACATTAGATTGCCAAGTCAACTGAAAAATCTTATTATTAATGACGGTGATGCCTTCACCAAAGTATTGATTTTCAAGATTTACTTGCTTAAAAACTTTTCCTGTTTTATAGTCATATTTTCTGAAGTGTGACGCACCTTTTTGACCTGTACTTTCAATCAATGTGTCTCGATAGAATTCGAAACCCTCTGTAAATGCTAAAGTATCGTGCGGAAAAGTGTTAATGATCGTATAGCTTAGTAATTTAGGCTCGATGCTGGAAGCAACTTCAATTCGAGCAGTAGTCTCCACGTTTTCTCCTTCAAAATAAACCAACGCTTTCAGATTCTGATACCCTAATTTTTTCCCGGCTAAAGGCAACGTAACTTTTTCCGTATTGGTGCGTTTCTCAAACTTCTCATCGTTGATATAGTAAATAATACTATCAATTTTCTTGTTCTGCGGATTGAGTATAGATACAGTAGCAGATTCCTCGTTATGGTAAATTGCTTTAAAACTCGCACTATCAAAACTAAAAAGACCTTCGTTATCTTTCTTCGAACTGCTGCAAGAGACAATCAAACCAGCTAATAAAATGAACAATAGAGCATTACGATTTTTCATCAAATAAAATTTATAGTTGCAATATACGATAGTAATTTATATGTAAACTTCTGCTTGCGAAAATACAAAAAGATTGTATATTTGCGCCGGCAAGTCCTACACGACCAGCTCCTGCAAAATCCTCCAGGATGGGAACATAGCAAAGGTATGTGGTTGAGCGGTGCGATGTAGGTCGCTTGCCATTTTTTTTTAATCTGAACTCGATTCAGATGCTGATCTTCCTTTACGGAGGATTTTTTTTTGGAGCTTTTTCCGGCTTTACACTACAATCTTTTTGCAAACCATTCCCGGGTTAGAACCCAGCAAGGTTTACCAAAAAGGATTTCCGTTGCAATCCGGGCTAGAGTCTGCCGTAAACTAGTATCTTTAGCACTGAAAAAAAATATTTTTAAAATCAAATAGGTCTCTATGAAATCTACCACTATGATGAAGTCAATTCTTGCTGCATGTATGTTTGTTTCCGCTCTATCATTTGCGCAAACTGACGTAAAAACATCCTACAAAGCCTTTCTCGCCGATTTCGAATCGTATCGCGATAATCCTGAAGTAGCTTCTGAAAACTCCACGCTGAAACCCGGTCCGTGTGGACAGTATAATCTGAAGTTTATGGTGACTGGCCAAGGAGAAAAAGAAATAATCAATATGCCACCGGCGCGCAAGTTGTGCTTTGATATGAATCGATTTGACAAAACAAAAATCAAGGAACTTTCTGCCGATTGGGAATACGAAATCACGCCGATTGGAGATAAGTTTTATACCATTCGCGCCACGAAGAAAGGTGCTGAAGGGTCTCAGGAAATGTATTATTACGAGCGGAAAAAATAATTGACAGTTATCGGTTTTCAGTTTTGACTGTTTTGCCGACAACCGACAACCGACAACCAAATTCCAA
>CANHBE010000033.1 GCA_947458575.1 Flavobacteriaceae bacterium
CGATCTTTTTAGAAATCGAGTGAATTTGAATCGTTGGATTGAGCGCCAGTAATTTTCTAGAAGCGGTCTCTGCTTTTGATTTCCCAATATCATCGATCGAATACAAAACCTGTCGTTGTAAATTCGACAGACTTACAATATCATGATCGGTGATGCCAATCGTACCTACACCGGCAGTGGCTAAGTACTGCAGTACCGGGCAGCCCAGCCCACCAGCACCTACCACCATTACTTTCCCGGCTCTTAATTTAGTTTGCGCTTCTTCTCCAAAACCGGGCAACGCAAAATGCCGGCTATAGCGGTCTTTTTCTTCTTTTGAAAATAGGGAAGGATGGCTCATCTTTGGCAAATTGAAAATTACAAATACTCCGTTGAATTTTTGGGTCGCAAAACTACTTTTCTTTGTTTTTGTTGATAAAAAAGTTAATGAATTTTGATGACTTTTCGTATAAACCCATATACTAATAAAAGATTTCGGTGAAGAGTTACGAAGAAAGGGAGTTATTGCAAGATATTCGGTCGGATGTATCATTGAAGAGATACGCTGCCTTAAAACAATTGTATGCCCTTTGTTTTTCTTCCGTGAAGAATTATGTGCTAAAGAACAGTGGAACACTTGAGGACGCGAAGGATATTTTTCAAGATGGAGCCACTGCGTTTTATTATGAGTTGTTGAGCGATAAGTTTCGTGAAGAAGCTTCTTTGAATACATACTTGTTTTCGATTTGTAAGAATTTGTGGCTGCTGAAATTGAGGCGGCAACTGAAGCAATCGATGGTAGCCATTGAAGGGATGGAGAATATTTCGGAGGAGATGGCTTCGAAAGAACTGGATGTAACCAAGATCAAAGAGTTGATCAATAGCTTGAAGAAGGATTGCCAAACTTTGTTGATCGGATTTTATTATGAACAAAAGTCGATGCGCGAACTGATGGAACTGTTTGGCCTGGGTAGTGAGCAGGTAGCCCGAACTAAGAAGCTGCGCTGCATGAGTAATCTGATCGATTTGGTGCGTGATAGAGGTTTAACGTTTGAGAGTTTTCTACGATGAACATACAAGAAAATAAAGTTGATTTTTTTGACCGCTTCCTGCGAAATGAGTTGGTAGAAGATGAGCGTGCTGTGTTTGAGCAAAAGCTTCAAAATGATACTTCATTCAAAATAGAATGGGAGGCGTATCAAAAAGCTGTGCAAGTAGTTAATCTAATGGGCTTACGAGCGCAATTGGAGAATCTGATGGAGGCCAACCAAAAACCGAAACAAATAGTTGCACACTGGTATGTTTGGGTGCCGATGGCTGCCGCAGTTGTTTTAATGATTGGTTACTTTTGGCCATCGCAATCGGCTAGTGATCGGGAATTGTTCATTAGTTATTATAAGGCATATCCCAATGTTATAACCACTCGCTCGACTAGTAATGAGCTAACTAGTGCCTTATCAGAATACAGCAGTCAGCATTACCTAGAAGCAAATCAATTGCTGGCTGCGATCTCTCCGGCAACCGATACCGTCTATTTCTATCGGGGGCTTGTCAATTTGTCTTTGAGCAAATCGGATAGTGCGATTTCAAATTTGTCAAAGATAACTCCAGGTTCGGTGTTTCAGCAGCAAGCCAACTGGTATCTGGCATTGGCGCACTTATCGAAGAGTGATCGTTTGAATGCAATCAGCTACTTGTTAAAAATAAAAAGCAGTCAATTCAATTTCGAAAGCGCACAAAAAATTCTAGTGGAAGTTGGTAAGAAAAAATGATTGATCAATATTGTTTCTTCCTTCGGTTAAAGGCCCAATAAACTCCGGCCGCAAAAGCAAGGCATCCCAGTGTGATAAGAATAATAGAGGTGGTGCTCAATTTTTTTACAATGGGTTCATCGCTGCCCAAAATGTAAAACGAATCCCAATAGTATGGAGAGGAAGTAATGTTGTCGGCATCGTTCTGTAAGAATTTCATTTTGGCCAAGCGAAGTGCTTCACTTTTGGTGAGCCCCTCTTCAAGCCCCTCATAAAAATACTTTATAATCAACGGTGCAGTGGCATCAGAAACTTCCCACTTGCTCAAGAGCAAGCTGTTGACGCCTGCAAAAGCAAAAGCTCGGCCGAGACTGATAATGCCATCGCCATTGCGAATTTGTCCGTTGCCCGAATTGCAGGCACTGAGGACGGCTAACTCGGCATTTAGATTTAAGCTTGAAATTTCATAGGCATAAAGTAGCCCGTCATTGATTGAGTCCCCCTTTACAAATTGTAATTTAGAATAGTTGGGATTGGCATCATCAATGGATCCATGCATAGCAAGGTGAAGAATTTGGTAGTCGGAACACTTTTTCTTAAAGACAGATTCACTGGCTAAGTTAGAATAGTAGTAATCTCCACTCCAAGTTTTTGCAATTTCAGTGATTTCTTTGGACGTTCCGGGAAGGTCTCCTTTCAAGTCACGTAATTTTATGGATTCTAATGGTTCTGTTGTTGTGTATTGATCAGAATATGAAAAGGCAAGCACTTTTTGGTTATTTTTTTTCTTGATATTTTCAAAGAGCCTAGCATGTTCGTAAGAATATTGGTAGGATATATTTATTGCTTTGCCAACGAAATTCATGTTTTTGAAAGGAGAATCTATTTTATCACCCAATAGCGAGAACTGAATTCTCCAGCTTTTACCATCGGGTATTATCTCCAAGTCAAGAACCTTTGTCAAATCAACCGAGCCTGGTAGAAGTGCTTGTTTCAACGCTATGGATGAACTAATAATATTACTCAATTCATTATTCGCAATGCTTTGGTTCATGGAGAGAGTCAAACTATCAATTGTTTTGCTGTTCTTTTTCCAAATAAGCACTGAATTCTTGGTTAGATATATCCCATATAGATAATCTTTAGCGTCAAAAAAATCCAATAGCGCTGCATTCGACTTCAATGAAGCTTTAACAGCATCCAGAGTTGTTTTAGGCATGGCATATTTCATCGCATAATAAGATGGATAATTGACCTCTAGAAGTTGAATGAATTTATCATACTGAGTTCGAAACTTAAAAATCAACGAATCAACATTCTGTTTTTGCCATTTTTTATTTGTGTAGTATGCAATACTATCGCTCAACGCCTTCTCTTGATCAGTGATAGCTTTTGGTAGTAGTGTTTTAATAGCTATTTGGTCATTCAATCTTGTCATTAATTGACAACCTTTCTTATATATAGAAATCTCCCAAAGCCTAGTCAAGTATTTTTTGTCATTGGTTTGTTCATAAAACAAATAATACACATTGAAGAAGTCACTAAAAATTGATTGGGCACGCGATTGAAGGGCTTCATCGCTTGTACGAGTAACTAAGTAGTTTATTTGTAGTTTAAAATTTTGATAAAGCCTTTCAATTTCGTTTGCTTCAATGCTTTTAGTAGCCCCCTCTTCTACAAAGGTTTCCATTTTACCTATAATCGAATTCCAGATTTCTCCCACGCTTTCATAAATTTCCTCTTGACTGATCTTCACCTTAGGATTAGATTCGAATGCGCTGTCATAGTATAGTTTAGAATTTGAATACTTCTTTTGCTTTCTATACAATTCACCAAGACTATTAAATACCATGCTTACAGATGAACTCTCGAAACCCAACAACGACTTTCTTATTTTTAGTGATTTTTTGATGAAAAATTCAGAATCGTTAAAAAGAGGCTGCGACCTTTTCATGTAATTGATACCAAGATTCAAATACATTCTAGCCACCTCAAGATTGTTCTCATTTCCATGGGTCAGTTTAACTTTAATTGCATCGATCATTGTACTTTCTGCCTCACCATATTTACCTAGCTCAAAAAGTGAATTACTGAGATTGTTTAGAGTTTGGCCTTTTAAACTAGGAATTCGTTCTTCATGTTCTGTTCCTTTTAAAAAGTTTAAGTGATTTTGCTCCATTTTAAAGTAAGCAATAGCACTGTCATACATTTGCTTTTGATGATAGATTAGCCCGATATTATTACAAAGCTGTATAAAATAAAGAGGCTTTTTATTGGGATCAATAATAGCTGAGATATGTTTGAAGTAGTCCATAGCCCTTTGCAGATCTAAATTTTGCCATGCAGAAAGCCCCAGGCTGCCATATGCCCGGATTTGGATGTCTAGATTGGGATCTTTGATTTTTTCCATTAGATCGAGAGCCTTTTGTGGCCATTTACTAGCCGATAGGTTATCTCCCTTCGCCCGGCAATTAATACTCATTTCAAGATACAGCGTTGCTAAAAGAGAATTATAAATGGAGTCTTTTTCAAGAATAGTTATCGACTTAATTAAAGATTTTTCTACTTTTTTAAAATCACTCTGTTTAGAGCCAACCATCCTAACAATATCATAGCTTTTTGCTAGTTCCTGCTTAAGCCTTTTCGTATTGAATAGCTTCTCATCTAATTTAAGATTTCTAGAAATGCGTATTTCGGCAGAATCGAGTTTATTCATCAGAAAATAACTCATTGCTATTTTCTGATTGACTACTAGCGTTTGTTCAAGATTACTTGTATAGGACAAAGCCCTTTTATAGAATGAAATGGCCAATTGAAATTCACCCATTTTTTTTGACGTCTCTGCTTTTGTTAAATATTGACTGAATTGAGTTGAATCGGAGCATGTATTGATTGATAAATATGCTACCGATGAGAAGCTAGAGATTATGAAAAGAAACAGCAAAAGAAATTTCATAGATTGGGTTAACAACAAGTTGAATCTAATCTGTAAAAAAAAAGATGGAATGTGATTACGTTTAGCTTTGATCAGTAACAAATGTAATAAGTCCGGAATTCTGAAAAAAACCTGTCTAACGTTAAAAATGAAGTTTCCCTTTTATCGGCAATTAGACGAGATGGACTGTGGGCCCACTTGCCTGCAAATGGTGGCCAAGCACTACGGCCGGTATTATTCATTGCCGGATTTGCGCAATAAGGCATTTCTTACACGGGAAGGAGTATCACTCTTAAGTATAAGCGAAGCGGCTGAATCTATCGGGTTTCGGACATTGGGGGTAAAAGTGTTATTTGAAAAGTTGAGAGATGAAGTGACATTTCCTTGCATTGTACACTGGAATCAACAGCACTTTATCGTAGTTTATAAGATCAGGAAGGAGACTATATATGTCGCGGATCCTGCTATTGGATTAATTACCTATACCCGAAAAGAATTTGAAAAATCGTGGTCTTCAAATTCGCAAAATATTCAGCACGAAGGAGTTGTGTTGCTCTTAGAGCCTCTTCCCGCATTTTATGAATATGAATCCGATACACCCCCCGTAAATCGTAAGAGTTTAAGTTACCTTCTGGGTTATTTAAAAGGCAATCGTGCTTTAATGGTTCAGCTCTTTATTGGGTTATTAACAGGAAGTTTAATCCAACTGATATTGCCATTTTTAACGCAGTCGATTGTGGATGTGGGTATCAATACACAGAATGTACAATTTGTCTATTTGGTATTGGCAGGGCAGATGATGCTTTTTATTAGCCGGACGGCTGTAGACTTTATCCGAACATGGATATTGCTTCATTTTAGTACGCGCATCAATATCTCATTGATATCTGATTTTCTTTCCAAACTTTTTAAACTCCCGCTCTCATTTTTTGAAGGAAAGATGATAGGAGATATCTTACGGAGAGTAGATGACCATTCTCGCATTGAGAATTTTTTGAGTTCTTCCTCTCTCACTATTCTTTTTTCATTTTTTAACTTGGTAGTGTTTGGCATTGTATTGTTGATTTATAGTGTGCCTATTTTTGCCATTTTCTTTGGTATCAGTTCCCTCTATGTAGTTTATGTACTTCTTTTTTTAAAGAAACGAGCAGAGCTGGATTATAAGCTGTTTCAGCAAATGAGCGATAATCAAAGTAACCTCATACAAACCGTGCAAGGTATGAGTGAAATAAAGTTGAATAATTGTGAAACACGCAAACGTTGGGAGTGGGAAAAAATTCAGGCTAAGTTATTTCGCATCAGCGTTTCCTCAACCAAGCTGAGGCAATACCAGGACGCAGGAAGCCTATTCTTAAATGAGTCTAAAAATATCATTGTTACGGTAATGGCCGCATTGGCCGTCATGAATGGTAGCATGACATTGGGTATGATGTTGGCGGTTCAGTATATCATCGGGCAATTAAATACACCGATTCAACAGTTTATTGAATTCACCCGCGAATTGCAAGATGCAAAGATAAGCCTGGAGCGGATTGGAGAGATTCATGTGATTGATAATGAAGATGCGCGATTACAAAATTCGGAAAGGAATGATTCAGCACCGGGCGGAACAATTATCATGACGAACGTTTCGTTTCAGTACGAGGGGCCAAACTCGCCCAAAGTACTGGATGGAATTGATCTTATTATCCCAGTCGGAAAAGTAACGGCCATTGTGGGTGCGAGCGGAAGTGGTAAATCAACGCTCATGAAATTGCTTCTTAAGTTTTACCAACCTACAAGTGGCAGAATCACAGTGGATGGTGAGGATTTAGGACAGATCCATGCGAATCAGTGGCGAAAGAACTGTGGCGCTGTCATGCAAGATGGCTACATTTTCTCTGATACAATCGCAAATAACATCGCATTGAGTGCTGATCATGTAGACAGAAAAAAGCTGACTCATGCGGTGACGGTTGCGAACATTCAGGAGCACATTGAATCATTGCCATTGCGATATAATACTAAAATCGGTATGAACGGAAGTGGCTTAAGTCAAGGGCAGAAGCAACGTATGTTAATTGCAAGAGCAGTCTATAAAGATCCTGAGATTCTTTTTTTTGATGAAGCTACAAGTGCGCTCGATGCGAACAATGAGAAAGTCATCATGAAGAATCTAAATGAATATCTAGCGGAGAAGACTGTACTCGTGATTGCTCATCGATTGAGTACCGTAAAAAATGCAGATCAGGTGGTTGTGCTGGAAAAAGGAAAGATTGTAGAGGTGGGGTCACATGAAGCGTTAACCGCTACTCGTGGAAAATATTTTGAATTAGTAAGGAATCAATTGGAGTTAGGGAACTAAAACATTCACCAACAAAAGCTATGAGTTTATTGAAATACATTGAACGAGCCAAACGAATGGATGATTTGATTCGGAGAAGAGCGACAGGGGGAGCGGAAGAGTTTGCACAGCGATTGGGTATCTCTCGAAGTCTGCTAATGGAGCATATCAGAGACCTGAAGGAAATGGGGGCACCAATTCAATTTTGTGAAGCCACGAAGACCTATTTTTATAAAAGTGAGTATCGGTTTTTGTTTCCAAGGAGAGTGGAAATGAGTGAGTTGCGAGGCGGAAAAAGTTTTAGAAATATTTTAAGAAAGTCCAGTATGGCTGGACTCACCCTCGATATTTTTATTTCGCAGAGTTGAGAATGCTAGCTTCTACAAGTCTGCCGCGGTTGCTGAAAAGCGAATAGAGTAAGCAAAAAAATAAAATTTATCTTTTATGAAAAAGAAGTTGAGCAACAAACTAACGCTTAGAAAGGAAACTTTGGGTTCGTTAAATAGCAGCGAAATGAGTTCACTGAAGGGAGGAATATCAATTCAAGTTACTTGTGCACAATCAGTGCCAGCAGTTGTGACTTGCCCTTGCGGTGGTGTAACTGCCGGTTGTGGATCTGGTTTTTTGACTTGTAAGAAATGTAAATAATCCAATGAAGACCAAGTGATCTACATCACTTGGTCTTCATTTATTTTTAATGATGTGAGCGATTTAAAAAAAAGGATTTCGAATGCGCTTCTCAAAATTGATTCTGAAGTTGAGGCTAGAACTCATTTGGAACGTTCAGATCTACTTGATGGATTAGGTGGAATTTCAATGTATCATTTGAATCGATTCCATTTAACGCGAGATGCAAAACATGAAGAAAAGGCCTTAGGATTACTGGATAGGGTACTTGTAGAAATTGGCCAGCAACAATTGCCGAGCTTTATTAGTTTAGGAATCCCTACGGCAGCTCCTTGTTGGCTAATTGATCAGTTTATTCAACGTGAATTCCTTGACCTTGAAGAACGCACTAATACAAAACCAATTATTGAGTATATTATTGAACAGACACAGAATTATGAATTAGCAAATAACTTTCATGATCTTTTTTATGGGTTTATTGGTAAAGGAATCTTACTGCTAGAAAATCAGAAAGAAGATAATAAATCATATATCCATACCTTAATTGACATAATCCGTTCCAATAGTATTCGAACTGAAAATGGCAGTTACTGGAATACACCTAGTACGTTCTTTCCTTCAGATGATTTTCAAAAGACAATCAATTACGGTATACCTCACGGGACGTGCGGTATTATTCTTTTTTTATTGAAGTGTGCCGATGTTTACCATTTAAATAGTCAGTTACGCGAATTGTTAAGAAGCAGTATAGATTGGCTGATTTATCAATTGGATAAAGAAAATAATAACTTAAAATATTCCTATTCACCACTCGAAGCTAGTGCTACAGGAAAATTAGGCTGGTGTTATGGAGATCAAACGTTAGCCTTTACTTTACTCAGATATTATGAAACCTATAATTATCCAAGAGCGCTAGCGAAGGCGTGGGAGCTTATAAGGCAATCCTCGATTAAGCCGATAGACCAAACGGGGTTAAAATTTTACTCGAAATATGGATATTATGATATGAGAGTATGTCATGGCACATCAAGTGTGGCTTATATGTGGAAGAGAATGTTTGATATTACAAGGGATTATAGATTGGAAGACCTTGCTAATAAATGGGTCACTTTAACTTTGGACAATTTGGATATATTTTTGCCTCAATTAGAAATAATATCTTCTCTTGAGAAGGATAATGAGGCGATTGATTTTTCTATGGGATTTATTAATGGCCTCTCCGGTGTGGGCCTTGTTTTAATGTCTTTTGTAGATCCTAAATTATCCGATTGGGATAAGTTGCTTCTGTTGGATAGGCCGGGTCGTGAATAGCTAGCAATTCAATTTTCTTTTGCGAGTAACTAAATAATAAGAAAATGATTAAGGCAGATAAAGTAGTACTTCGAACACCTTTTCACCCGTTTAATCCATCGCAGTTAGAAAGTTTGTTTGAGGCGGCATTACAATCCCCGCAATTTCATGAAGCTTTGCTTCTGAGTTCTCCTACTTTATATACAGAATTCTGCAAAGACCCTTCTGTCAAAGAAGAAAGTTTGCGATTATCGCTCTATAAATATTTTTTGCGAATGTCATTTCGATGTACCCCCTTCGGATTATACTCCGGGGTATCGGTAGGTACCATTGACAAAAAAAACAATGTGCAGTTAACTTGTCAAAGCCAGTATCAAAAACATACGCGTTTGGACAATCACTTTTTAAATTCGTTTATCCAGCGAATAGTGGAAAAGGAGGAAATTCGTTTATCGGTAGTATGGTTTACGAATAATACAATTTATCAAAATGATGACTGCCTGCGTTTTGTAGAATATCGTCTCTCAAACAGTAACAGAACCCATCATCTATCCAAGGTACAAGCTTCTGATTACCTGCTGACAATCCTTGAAAATGCAAAATCGGGTATGCTGATCTCGGATATGATCAAGCTTTTAGTTTCAGATGAAGTTTCTCAAGAGGAAGCAGCGTATTTTATAAAAGAAATAATAGACAGTAAACTCCTTTTGTCGGAATTAGAGCCAATTATTACGGGTGATGAACCGTACAAAAATTTAAGGAAATTATTGGCCAAGTATCCTGTCGCGGCACCCGACTTAGCTTTCTTAGATGAATTGACTTCAATTATTAATTCTATTGATGCTGCCGGTCCGGGAGCAAATTCGTTACTCTATGATTCGGTTTTCAATAAAATGAAGGAGTGGGATGAAACTTACGATACGAAACTTGTTTTACAATCTGATTTGACGAAGCCGGTTCACCAGGCTGAGATTTCGGAAGAAGTTTGTGTCGAATTGCAGAAGACGATTAATTTTCTGGCAAAGTTAAATTCCCCTTTAACAAACGTTAAACTTAAAGATTTTGTTCAGGAATTCACCAAACGCTATGAATATGCAGAAGTTCCGCTGATGCATGTGTTGGACAGTGAATCTGGGCTAGGTTACCCGGTAGGTTCTCAGGCTGAATCAGATCAGTCCCCATTGTTGAAAGGATTGCATTTTAGTAATGCTCCCCAGCTCCAATACACAGAATATAAAATCACTGATTATCATAGAAATTTAATTCAACAATATCAGCGGTGCCTTGAATCGGGGTCTAAGGAGATTGTGGTGAATGAAAAGATGTTTTCAATAAACACGGAGGTGCTGGACGATAGCTCCTTACCCGATTCATTTTATTCTATGGGTAGTATTTTAGTGGATCATGATTGTGCGCCTGAATCTGATTTCAAAATAGACTACACAGGAAGCGGTGGCCCATCAGCAGCTGATTTACTCGGCCGTTTCTGTTATTCCAACGATCAAGTGAAAGAACAGGTCGATCAATTAGTAAAAAAGGAGGTGCAACTTCATCCGGAGAAAATATTTGCGGAAATTGTTCATTTAGCGCAGGCACGAATTGGAAACGTATTAGTGCGCCCTTCTTTTCGCGAATATGAAATTCCTATATTGACTGTTGCAGGTGTAGATACGGAACACACCATACCATTGGATGATTTGATGGTTTCTGTTGATCAGGGTAAAATAATATTGCGATCAAAAAAGCATAATAAAGAAGTTGTCCCCAGAAATACAAGTGCACATAATTATTCGCTTGATACGATACCTTATTACCATTTTCTTTCCGATTTACGAAGTCAGGAATCGACAAAACGATTAGCTTGGGATTGGGGAGTTTTTCAGGAATTCAGTTTTCTGCCTCGCATCCGCTACGGCAAGTGTATTCTAAGCAAAGCTCGGTGGATTTTGCGCGAAGAGGATTTAAAATTATCGCCTAAGCCAACATTTGCTGACTTTCATTTGGGCTTTCAACAATATAAAAATGCAAATCAGCTACCGGAGTGGCTTGTACTGGCACAAAGTGATAATCAATTGCCTTTGGATGTCAATAATGAAATGTGTTTGAAAATTCTTTGGCAAGAGTTAAAAAGAGCAAAACGGTTGGAACTGGAAGAATGCCTATTTCATGAGAATAACTTGTTGGTAAAAGGACCCGAAGGCGGATTTACAAATGAGTTTATTATTCCTTGGACAAAAATGAAAGAGGAGAAGTTGAGTATTTCTCCGATGAAATCAATTCAGAATCAAATATCAAAGCGATTATTTGCCATAGGTTCTGAATGGTTTTACGTAAAGATATATTGTGGAGTAAAAACTGCTGATAAAATATTAACTGAGATCCTTGCACCTCTACTTAATAAGTTCGATTCTCAAGGTGAGATTTATCAATGGTTTTTTATCCGGTATGCGGACCCCGATTTTCATTTAAGGATTCGTTTAAAGGGAGATCAGAAATTTCAAAACAAAGTAATCGCAGCCTTTTCAGATTCATTAGACGTTTATTTAAAAAGCGGACAAATCTGGAAAGTTCAATGTGATACCTATCAACGCGAATTGGAACGTTATGGGGACGAAAATATGGAAAACTCAGAAGCACTTTTCTATTATGACTCTGCGGCTACGTTAAGGATATTGAAACTGCTTGATGGAGATGAAGGCGATCAACTAAGATGGCAATTCGCCATAAAAGGAGTGAACGATCTATTGTCTGATTTTGGTCTCCCCCTAGAGGAGAAAGTTCGTTTAATGGAACTGTTGAGTAGTGGATTTAGCAAAGAATTTAATGCGGAAGATAAGCAGGCTCAAAAGCAATTGAGCGATCACTTTAGAAAATACCGAAAAGAAATTGAATTGGCATTGCAGCCGCAATTGGAAGAAGAGCATGAGTACATCGAGGTATGGGGCATTTTCAAAAGCCGAAGTGAAGATTGGAGTGTTACGATTCAAAAAATCAAGAGTTATGCTCAATCGGAAAGAGCTTCTGTTTCATCATTCAATTTGCTCGAAAGTTATATTCACATGTTTTTGAATCGCTTTATGCGATCCAAGCAACGAGTTCATGAACTAGTTATATACGATTTTCTTTGTCGTTATTATCGTTCGGCTATTGGTCGGAAAAAGAAAACAACGGAGGTTTTAGAATTAGTCCAACAGTAGATTCCTTTTCACCTATGGTAGTAATTGAAAATCAGCGCGATTTTATCGCACTTCTAAGTTGGTAAAAAAACCGCTCGATCAATCTCAAATCTTCGGTGATGATTTCAGTTGTACCTGACATTTGTTGCTTAAAGGCCAGTGTTTTATTGAGATTGGTGCGAAGTTGGTTGGGCAATTCTATTGTTACCCAATATTTATCTTCCCCGGGCATGATTGATATCGATGAAATTTTTCCTTTCAGCAAACCAAATTGTTCATAGGGATAGTTATCTAATCGAATATTAACTAGCTGATCTTCCTTCACCTTTCCTGAACCTTTTATTGGTAACTCGGCTCTCGCTACTATTTGGCCATGTTCTGGAATGATGGAAAACAGTGATTTGTTGGTTTGTGCGAACTGCTCATTTTCAAGAAAGCCTAAGTAGGAGAGAACCCCTTCTCCATTGGAAATAAACAGATAGGTTTCTTTATACTTCGTGATTTGCGCTAACAGTTGATCAGTGGTTTGTTTTAACGCCAAATCCAATTTCTGTTTTTCTTCTTGATGCTGTAAAGAAAAATCAGAGATTTGTTTGTCTAACAAATTAATTTGAGCTTCATTGTTTAAAATGGATGACTCGGTATTTCGGGCAATTCGTTGTTGTTGCAGCCAGTTGGATTTGGCATGGTTAAAGTCAAGGGCAGCGGTTACTTTCTGAACAAACAAGATAGAATCGGTATTAAACTTCTCTTGTGCCAACTTTAATTCCTGCGCCACAATTATTTGTTGTTTTTGCAGGGAGGCACCGATTTTTTCGTATGTAGCTTTTTGCTTTCGGATTTGTTCGGTTTGCCGAAGGTATGTATTATTTTTGGTTAAGTTATTCAATGCGTTTTGTGCCGTTGTCAACGCGGCAAGGTGTGGTTGTAAATCTCCCAAAGAGCCGGGCACTTCGGTGGATAAAATTTCTTCGCCTTTTGCTAGTTTTTCCTCAACGAACCGCAATGCGTCCAGTGAGGTATTGGATTGGATGAAGGCTATTAGGTCGCCTTTCTTTACAACATCATTTTCTTTTTTCTGAAGGATTAAAACTCCACTCGTGCGAGTCACCAGCGTGATAGGAGGAGGACTGGTCGTGATGACAACTTTGGCTGTTAAGAGGTCGGGAAATTTGATAAACCACGACAATAAAAAAATGGAAAGAATTACGAAGAAGATAACCGTGACACCCCAACGTACAACATTACTGGGTTGGCGTCCAATAATTTCTTGCACTTCCGGTGTGTGTTCATCTTCGTTTTCAACTTCGTTCATAGAGAGAATCTTGAGTCGTTAAATTACATCTTATAACCCAATGGATGAATTTATTTTGCTCCTATTTTTTGTGAAGTAGACCTTCTATTTATCTAAAGAATCTTTATTTGAAAATCGAGCAGGATACTCCATCTTTGAATCATCAGTAATCAGAATTTAAATAAGCATTTATGAGCAAGCGAATCAATTATTCCAGTGGTGCCAAGTGGGAAGATATTGTAGGGTATTCCCGAGCCGTGCAGGTGGGCAACACCATGGAAGTATCCGGCACGGTGGCTTCGGATGAAAATGGCGTGGTGGGCAAAGGCGATTTTTACCTGCAAACCAAATATGCGATTCAGAAGATTGAAGCTGCTTTGAAGCGTGGCGGATTTGCACTATCCGATGTAGTGCGCACCCGTATTTTCGTCACCGACATTTCATTTTGGCAGGAAGTAGGGAAGGCCCATGGAGAATTTTTCAAAGATATCAAGCCCGTTACTTCCATGATTGAGATCAGCGCCCTGATTGATCCCGATTATCTGGTGGAAATTGAGGTGACTGCTTTGAAGGGGAAATAGACGTAAGACGTAAGTATCAAGACATAAGATATTTCACATCTGATGTCTTAAGTCTTACGTCTTACTACTTATGTCTTACATCTATTAAAGATTCCTCAAACTCTCCTCCAGCGATTTAATCTTCGCCTCGGCATCTGCTTTCTTCTTTCGCTCTAATGCAACAACCTCCGGCTTGGCACTAGCAATGAATTTTTCGTTCAACAGTTTTTTGTCGAGCACCACGATGAATCCTTTTTGATATTCTATTTCTTTCAATATGGACTCACGCTCTTTTGCAGCATCGATCTTGCCTTCCATTGGAATATAGAACTCCAACGTACCAACTAAGAAGTTAGAGGCATTCGCCACTTTGTCATCCACAAAACTCAACTCGCTTAAGTTGGCTAGTTTTTTTATCACTGCGCCAAACGAATCGATCTGCTTCTTGCTGGCTGTGTTGCCGATTAACTTCAATGCTTCTTTAGGAGAAATTCCTTTGGCATTGCGTATGTTTCGTACTTGTGCCACTACCTCAAAAGCTACCAAAGCGTCTTTCGTGATAGCCTCACGAATAGCACCGGGTTTCGGCCACGCCTCCACAATAATGCACTCCTTCTCTTTTCTTTCGTTCAGTTCATGCCAAAGCTCTTCTGTGATGAAGGGCATAAATGGATGAAGAATTTTTAACAGACTCTCAAAAAACTGAAC
>CANHBE010000034.1 GCA_947458575.1 Flavobacteriaceae bacterium
ATATTTACTTGATGCGCACGTGACGCCAATTCAGGAACTACACCTCCATACTGATTGTGAATAAGTTGATTCGCCACAACATTTGAGCGTACTTTGTCGTTTTCAAGAACGGACGCAGCAGTATCGTCACACGAACTTTCAATAGCTAGAATGTAAATTGGTTTCTGTGGCATAAATACTTGCATTTTTTGAATATTAATTGACTAATTCCTCTCAAAATATTCTATTTTTACAGCGATGCCAAATTTAGCCCTTTTTTGTCAATGAAGACTTATTCTTGTTGGTAATTATGAAAATCAATCTTAACAAAAGAGTCACCCATTAAAAGAGTCAAGAAAATACTCATCCGATTTTTGCTCGTCCTGCTGTTGATGCTATTGATTGTGGGTATTGCTTTGACTTTGCCACAAGTTCAGACCAAAATTGCCCAATACATCACTGAAAATCTCAATAAGGAGTACAAAACGGATATTCAAATTGATCAAGTTGCAATCACACTTTATGGCGGTGTAAAACTCAAGAAAGTTTATGTGAGAGACCATCATAAAGACACATTAATCTATGCCAATCGAATAACGACGAGTATACTGGATGTCAATAGATTAATCAATGGAAAACTGATTTTTGGCGATATCAGAGCAGATCAGCTTTTTCTGAATATGAAAACATATCGAAGAGAAAATGACAATAATCTCAATGTATTCATCGATAAGTTTGACGATGGTTCTCCGTCTTCAGGCAAGTTTTTGTTTAAGTCTAAGAATATTTACCTCAGCAAAAGCAGGTTCGTCGTGATCGATGAGAATCGTGAAATCCCGAAAGACGTTGATTTTACAAAATTAAATGCACATTTGACTGACTTCAAAATAAAAGGTCCGAACGTGACGACACATATTGACAAGATGTCTTTTTTGGATCACCGTGGACTTTACGTAAAGAATCTTGAATCTAAATTCAGCTACACCAAGAAGCAGATTCTCATGACTGAACTCGACATTATGACAGCAGGTTCCATATTTAAAGGTAATGTTGCCCTGAATTATCATCGGTCAGATTTTCAAGATTTTAACAACAAAGTTCAATTCAATATTCTTATCGATCAAGCATCATTATCATCTAATGATATTCGATATTTCTACAACGAAATTGGTAAAGACCAGAAATTTACCTTGAAGGCGCATGTCACAGGAACACTGAATGATTTGACAGCAAAACGATTGAATTTGATTGATGGCAATCGTTCAAAAATTGTCGGAAACGTAAACTTCAAGAATCTCTTCGGAAAGGAAAATCAACTTTTTTCCATGAAAGGTAGCTTTTCGGAAGTGACTTCAACCTATGACAATCTAATTCGATTGTTGCCCAACGTATTGGGAACGAAATTACCATCTTCTCTGAAGAAACTTGGCAACTTCAATATCAGAGGAACTGCAGCGATTACAGCCAAATCGATCGTAACAGATTTCTATATGAGTACAGCTCTTGGAAATGTACAATCTGACCTCGAGATGAGCAATATAGACAATATTGACGACGCATATTATAAGGGAAATGTGATTCTAGAGGAGTTTAATATTGGTTCGTTCTTGGGAGAAAAAGATTTCGAGAAGGTTACGTTGAACATCGATGTTGATGGGAAAGGTCTCACTATGAAAAAATTAGACACCAAATTTTCTGGAGACGTCTACAAAATACGGTACAATGGCTACACGTATTCTAAAATCATCGTTGATGGAACCTTTATAAATCCAATATATAAAGGAAAAGTATACATCAATGATCCTAATTTGTTTTTGGATTTTAATGGACTCGCAAATTTGAATAAAAGGGATATTGCGTTAGATTTTGAAACCAAAATCGATTATGCCAATCTCTACCGTTTGAATTTTATTAAAAAAGATACAACGGCTATTTTCAAAGGACGTATTGACACTAACATTCTCGGCAATAACCTCGACGATTTGAAGGGAGATATCCGTTTTTCTGAGACCTCGTATCAAAATAGTAAAGACAATTATTATTTTGACGATTTCTCAATTCATTCTACATTCGATTCGGACAATGAGCGCACAATTTCTATTGAGTCTCCAGATATAGTGCAAGGTAAAGTGGTCGGAAAATTCAAAGTGGGATTACTCAAAAAAATGCTCGAAAACTCGGCCGGAAGTCTTTACGCTAACTATTCCCGAAATCCGATTGAAAAAGGACAGTACCTGAAGTTTGATTTTAAACTGTATAACAAAATTGTTGAAGTATTTTATCCCGGAATTGAGATCGGAAAAAATACACAGTTCCGCGGCGCAATCGACTCGAATTCGGATGATTTTAAATTTAATTTCTCGTCGCCATTAATCACTGCCTATAATAATACATTCGATAACATTAAAATCGATATCGACAATAAAAATCCACTTTTCAACGCCTATGTCTCGCTCGACTCAATTAAGACAGAATACTATAATGCGAGAGATTTCAGTTTGATTAACGTGACAACTAAAGATACGCTTTTCGTAAGAAGTGAATTTAAAGGCGGTGACAAAGGTCAAGATTCTTTTAGTTTGAATTTATTTCACACCATCGATAGCCAACGTCAGAATGTTGTTGGTATTCAAAAATCGGAATTGCTCTTTAATGATTTCTTGTGGTATCTCAATGAAAATGACGACAAGCACAATAAAGTAGTCTTTGATAAGAAGTTTAAAAAATTCAATTTCGACAATATTCTTTTATCTCATGATCATCAAAAAGTCAATTTAGCCGGAGATTTGATTTTAGACAATTATAAAGACCTCAACCTTACATTTACGGACGTAACGTTAGACAAGTTCCTGCCGAAGTTAGATCGATTTAGAATTGCCGGTATCTTGAACGGCGTGGTGAATGTCAAACAAAATGAAGACGGATACAAGCCGAGTTCAGATCTGCAAATAGACAATCTTGATATCAATGATATCGCTCTCGGAAAGATGAAATTGGAACTAAAAGGCGATGAGACTTTTAAGAAGTTTTATTTAAATTCTTCCATTGAAAATGAAAACTTCGCTTCGTTTTTAGCCGAGGGAAATTTCTCAGTGATCAATCAGAAGACGGAGTTTGATGTCAACATGGATTTCGATAAGTTTAACCTCGGTGTTCTCAATTCTTTTGGCGGCGATGTTGTGTCGAATATTCGTGGACTTGCATCAGGAAGATGTAATGTTTCCGGAACCTTTGATGACCTAGATATCAACGGAAGATTGTTGGTTGATAAAGCCGGGTTGGGTATTCCATACCTCAATGTTGATTATCAAATTGCCGATCAATCCGTAGTCGATGTGACAGAAAAGAAGTTCCTCATTAGAAACACCGAAATCCAAGACACCAAATACAAAACGACCGGTATGCTATCTGGAAACATTGGCCACAATAGTTTCTCAGACTGGAACTTAAATCTATTGTTGAATTCTAAAAGAATTCTTGCTCTCGACACCAAAGACAAAGAAGACGCTGCGTATTTCGGTACTGCTTTTATGGATGGAGAAGCAACAATAGATGGACCCATCAATAAACTGTTTATCAAAGTTGACGGTAAATCTGAAAAAGGAACTCAGGTTAAGATTCCTATTAATGATGCCGAATCAACAGGTGACAACAATTACATTCACTTCATCACCAGGAACGAGAAATACAATATCAAAAAAGGAATTACAGAATCAGAGAAGAAATATGATGGTGTTGAACTAGAATTTAATTTCGACATAACGCCGGAAGCAGAAATTGAGATAATACTCGATCGAAACTCCGGACATGGGATGAAAGGCACCGGATTTGGTTCGTTGCTTTTTAAAATTAATACACTCGGAAAGTTCAACATGTGGGGCGATTTTCAAGCGTATGAAGGAACTTATAATTTTAAATACGGCGGAATCATAAACAAACAATTTTCGATCAAAAAAGGAGGTTCAGTGGTTTGGGAAGGCGATCCTATGCGTGCGATTCTCAATTTGGAAGCGGTTTATAAAACTACTGCAAATCCAGCCTTACTCATTGAAAACCCTTCATTTAACCGAAAAGTTGATGTTGAAGTGGTCATTGGAATTAAAGGTAATCTGAGCAATCCAAATCCTGAATTTGTGATCAATTTTCCTACGGTAAGTTCAGTGCTAAAGTCAGAAATACAAACCAAATTAGATGATCGAGATACAAGACAAAAGCAAGCATTAGTGCTGCTGTCAACCGGTAATTTCTTGAGTCCGGATGGCATCAATCAAACGTCAATCACAAATAATCTGTACGAGAAAGTGGGCGATATTTTTGGTTCTATTCTGAACAAATCCGGAGATAATATTACTGTCGGAGTCGATTTAGTATCAGCTGACAGAAATCCGGGTCGGGAAACCGATGGGCGAGTAGGCGTTAACTTCTCAACCAAAGTTAGCGATCGTATCAGCATCAACGGAAAAGTTGGTGTACCGGTTGGAGGAATCAACGAATCAGCTATTATTGGAGATGTAGAAATTCAATACAGGGTAAATGAAGATGGCACTTTAAATCTGCATGTTTTCAATAGAGAGAATGACATCAATTATATCGGTCAAGGTATCGGATATACTCAAGGATTAGGAATCAATTATCAAGTTGATTTTACGACTTTCAAACAACTGCTGCAAAAGGTATTTTCAAAACAGAAAATTGATGTGCTGAAAAAACATTCCACACATACAGATGATTCAAGCGTTCTTCCTGATTATATTCATTTCGATAGCAAAAAAGAGAAGGAAAAGAAACTTGAAAAAGTAAATTCGGAGGCTATCCCCAATGACGATTAACACCTTCTCCTTTTGTTTATATTTCAGCTAAATCATTAAAAACAAAGAAACTTATTAACGAAAACGATTGAATTTCGTAAAAAACAACAAAGTGTTCAAAAAGCCACTCTTTTTGTAATTCATCTTTGTTAGTTTTACATTTTAAATGTCTAAAAATGTCTAAAATCATAAAAAAGATAGGTGTGCTGACTTCCGGCGGTGATTCTCCGGGAATGAATGCAGCCATCCGATCTGTCGTGCGAACCTGTGCCTTTCACAATGTGGAATGTATAGGTATTTATCGCGGATATCAAGGAATGATTGAAGGAGACTTTAAAGAAATGGGACCTCGAAGCGTAAACAATATCGTGAACAAAGGCGGAACCATTCTTAAGTCTGCAAGATCAAAAGAATTTATGACTGTCGAAGGTCGAAAAAAAGCCTATGATCATCTTACCGCTTCGGGAGTAGATGCCTTGGTTGTAATCGGCGGTGATGGCAGCTTTACAGGTGCTGAAGTTTTTAATGGCGAATATGGTTTTCCTGTCATGGGAATTCCGGGTACTATCGACAACGATATTTACGGAACCAGTCACACCTTGGGCTACGATACTGCCTTAAATACTGTGGTAGAAGTAATTGATAAAATTAGAGATACCGCCAGTTCACATAACCGTTTGTTTTTTGTTGAAGTAATGGGTAGAGATGCCGGTCATATTGCTCTCAATGCGGGAATTGGAGCAGGAGCAGAGGAAATTTTGATTCCGGAAGAGGACTTGGGACTAGATCGACTACTTGACTCATTGAAGAAAAGTAAAGCATCCGGCAAATCATCAAGTATAGTAGTAATCGCAGAAGGTGATAAGATAGGAAAAAATGTTTTTGAGTTGAAAGATTATGTCGAAGCAAATCTTCCGGAGTACGACGTTCGAGTGTCTGTATTGGGTCACATGCAAAGAGGTGGTGCACCTTCCTGTTTTGATCGAGTGCTGGCAAGCCGATTGGGTGTAAAAGCAGTAGAGTCTTTGTTGGAGGGAAAAACAAACTTTATGGTTGGACTGTTAAATGATAAAATTGCTTTAACACCATTAGAGCAAGCCATTAAAGGTCATACAGAAATTGATCGCGAATTACTGCGCGTTTCCGATATAATGTCGACTTAAGCCGTCGCGAAGTCAAATCAGTTTAAAATTTAAATTCACAATTAAGTATTAATATAATCGGCTGACAGTTCGCATCACGTGATACGCAAGCTACAGCCTAAAGCAAATTAAAAATGTCAAAAGTAAAATTAGGAATTAACGGTTTTGGAAGAATAGGAAGAATTGTATTTAGAGAATCTTTCAATAGAGACAATATTGAGGTAGTAGCTATCAACGATCTTTTAGATGTTGATCATTTAGCTTATTTGCTGAAATATGATTCTGTTCATGGTCGATTCAACGGAACCGTAGAAGTGAAAGAAGGAAAATTATACGTAAACGGAAAGAACATCCGCATCACAGCAGAAAAAGATCCTGCAACCTTGAAGTGGGACGAAGTAGGTGCTGATGTTGTGGCAGAATGTACCGGAATTTTTACGACGCTGGAAACCGCTCAAGCACACATCAATGGTGGCGCAAAAAAGGTCGTTATTTCAGCTCCTTCGGCAGATGCTCCCATGTTTGTTATGGGTGTCAATCACGACAAAGCGACCGCAGCTGATAACATTGTATCAAACGCTTCATGCACGACCAACTGTCTGGCGCCACTAGCAAAAGTAATTAACGACAATTTCGGTATCGTTGAGGCATTAATGACGACCGTTCACGCAACAACCGCAACGCAATTAACCGTAGACGGACCATCAAGAAAAGATTTTAGAGGAGGAAGAGCAGCATTATTAAATATTATCCCGGCATCAACCGGTGCAGCCAAAGCTGTTGGAAAAGTGATTCCCGAACTCAACGGGAAATTAACGGGTATGTCAATGCGAGTGCCAACTGCGGACGTTTCTGTAGTCGACTTAACCGTAAAAGTAGCGAAGGAAACTTCATACGATGAAATCATGAAAGTACTCAAGAATGCCTCAGAAACCAATCTAAAAGGAATTCTAGGCTATACCGAAGACGACGTGGTTTCACAAGATTTTATTTCAGACTCACGAACTTCAATCGTTGATGCTAAGGCAGGAATCGGATTGAATTCGACTTTTTTCAAAATAGTTTCATGGTACGATAACGAGTACGGATATTCTAGTAAATTGTTGGATTTGTCAGTGCATATTGCGGGCCTAAAATAATATAGTACATTTACAAAGTCCCATTTTTTTTATGAAGTGGGACTTTTAATTTTAGGAGCTTTTCCCGTTATCCGCTGCAATCTTTTTATCCTGAAACGAGTTCAGGATAAAAAGGATTTCCGCTTCTACCGGGGCTAGGCATCTAAAGATAAGATGACGAGATAGTATCATTCATCTCTAAATCGATTACTTAAACAGATCTTACAATCTTTGAATATAATACTGCAACATGAAATTACTCGTAGATAGCGGCTCCACTAAAGCAGATTGGATAGCCATCGATGAATCCGGTAAGGTTTTATTCACCACGCAAACCTTAGGATTAAATCCGGAAGTACTAACGAAAAAAGAAATAATCAGTCGACTAGATGATAAGTTTGATATTTCACACAACAAAAAAATAGCGACGCATCTCTTCTTTTATGGCGCCGGCTGCGGAACCGATCGTATGAAAGACTTTTTAACTAAAGTGTTCGCCGAGTATTTTTCAACTGCTGCCATAACAGTTCACGAAGATACTTTTGCTGCGGTATACGCAACAACACCTAAAGATGAAGAAGCCATTGTTTGCATCCTCGGCACCGGATCAAATTGCAGCTATTTTGATGGGAAAGTCCTGCATCAAAAAGTACAATCATTAGGCTATATTGCGATGGATGACTGCTCCGGGAATCGATTTGGAAGACACTTGCTACGTGGTTACTATTTCAATAAGATGCCAATCGAACTCGCTAAAGAATTCGAAGAAGAATACAACGTCGATCCGGATTATGTTAAGCACAATCTTTACAAAGAACCTAATCCTAATGCCTATTTGGCAACTTTCGCCAAGTTTATCATCAAGCATAAAGATGACGCTTTCTGTCGAAAGTATATCCTGGCTGAAATGGAAGATTTTGTAGAGAATTATATCAAGCAATTCGACAATTGCACCCAAATTCCAGTTCACTTTGTAGGATCAATTGCCTTTTATCTCAAGGATGAATTGCAAGAAGTTTTATCGAAACATAACATCAAGATTGGCAATGTATTGCGAAGACCTATTGATGGTCTAATCGCTTACCACATTTTAAACAAATAATCGGCTGAATTACAGCACAGAATACTTGTCAAATAAATCTATTGCTCCTATGGAAATAGCAATCATTGCACATGACAAAATGAAAGCCGATATGGTGCAGTTTCTTACTCAGAATAAGGAAATTCTTAACCGAGAAAACATCCGATTGATTGCCACGGGCACCACAGGTTCACAAGCAGAAAAAGCTGGATTCAAAGTAAAGAAAATGCTGTCCGGTCCGATGGGAGGCGATGCACAAATCGCAGCGCGAGTCGCAGAAGGAAAAACCCAAATGGTACTGTTTTTTAAAGACCCGAATTCGAGTCACCCACACGAAGCTGATATCAATATGCTTATTCGGGTTTGCGACGTACATGACGTACCATTAGCGACCAATAAGGCTACAGCATATTTATTACTGAAGTCTATTTAGTCGCAATCACAGAAATCTCAATATTTACAAACTTAGGCAAAGCTGCTACTTGAACCGTCTCACGAGCAGGCGCAGTTGCCTCATCGAAATAGGTTGAATACACCGAATTGATTCTTGCAAAGTTATTCATGTCGGTGATGAAGATAGTCGCTTTCAAAACATGCTCAAACGACATTTCTGCTGCCTCAAGCAATGCTTTTAGATTCTCCATAACTTGTTTCGTTTCGGCTTCGATGTTATCAAGAACCAATTCCATCGTGTCAGGATTTAGCGCAATTTGACCGGAAGTATAAAGCATATTTCCTACCATAACTGCTTGACTATAGGGACCAATTGGAGCTGGAGCATTTTGAGAATAAATAATTTTTTTCATAACTAGTTCAATTTAAATTGGCTATCTAAGTACACGATCCGGTAATGTTCTCTTCTCCCATTTGATATCACTAAGCATACCTGACTTGATTCCGATAAAAAAGCTCCAAAATGCATTAGTGCCGTATGGCGTCCAACTAAAGTCCATTCGCCAACTGAGCAAATCCCTCGAAAAACGAAACTGTGTAAAAGTTACACCTTGTAGGACGAAATCATAACCGGTAGACACACCCACTTTCCATTTTGGAGACAAGTCGGTATTGGCTGAAACCATCAGAGAGTTACCTGAAATTTCCTTTTCTCGCCTCACATTAGAGTAGGTAAGTTGGTAAGCAAAATTAATATCGAACGGCAAATCGTATTTATAAAAGCCTTTGAAATTATCTTCTTGCTCCGCTTCACTTCCAAATTGATTCATCCTTCGATCGCTAAAATCAGTGTTGGTTCCAAATAAATCGTCCTCGCGACCACCATTTCGAACCCCTTGATTGTTTTTCTTTTTGTTCGCGTTTTCCCCGAATTCAGTGCTGTTTAAAGAATAGTTAATAGTCATGTTAGCACTAGTCATACGGAACAAGCTTCCGCCATTATCAATATTAAAGGCATTAAACTGACGACCGGAATTATCAATTGCATACGGATTTAAGGTCATTCCGAAGTTGAGATTCAATTTATTTTTAAATAAAGCTGTCCCGCCACTTACTCGAAGCGGAGCCCAATTGAGTGAGTCTGCAGTAATATCATAGCTTGTTGCTAGATTCAAATTATTGAGAAGCATCACTCTTCTTGGTTCAGTTTTGGTGCTATCTTTCTCTCTAACTTTTGCCTCAAAGGTATTACTCAAACTGAAGCCAACGCTGCTCGACATGGTTCTGCCCGGAGCGCCAAATATTCCTTGTTCAAATCGCGTATACTCTTTAATCATGGTGCCTGTCCCGTCCGCATCATACGTATCATAATATTGGCGGAAACTTGGCGTGTAGTTGTATGAAATGCCCGGTCTCATGACGTGACGAATTGCTTGAATCTTCTTTGTGTCTCCAAATTTAAATGTACCATAAATAGTTGTTCCAACACTAGAAGAAAAGGAGTATGTTCTAAATGAATCAAATTTATTGACATCAGATACAATCTCTCTATTAGTAAGCACATCGAAACTCTTTCTAATTGTTTTAAGATACCATACTTCTTCAAAATTAACTGACGATGTCGCACTAAAGTACTTGAAAATTTTAAAGTTTGTACTCAATGGAATACTGTGCTGAAATCCGACTTTTGCGTCTCGAAACATTTCCGACTTGAAGAACAAAGAATCTGTTGTTGCAATTCTGTTCTCACCCCGCAAATTGTACTGTAAGTTGATGTTTCTAAATAGACCTTTCTTCACACCGTCTTTTGGTGCGAAAGGAAAAACCCGATCAACACTTAACTGCATCGTTGGCAATGTCATATTGATCTGCTCTGTGTTTGTGTTTTGTGTATGGGTTGCGGTTAAAGACAGATTTACAGCCGGAACCGAATTGAAGGAACGATTGTACGACACTGATGAACTTAAAGTATTGTTTAAGTTGGATCCAACATTTACTTGATTTAGAGACTGTCGGAAGTATCTGCTACTTCCAAAATTGACCGAGGCGGAAAACCTCGAATTCGGATTTGACTTCGAATCCTGCGAATGTGACCATTGAATGTTGTAGATATTGGTTTTGGAATAATCCGGAAAACCTCTTTCACTATTAATTAAGTTTTCAAATCGCAAGTTGACATTACCTCTGAATTTATACCGTTGTGCGTAATTTGATTCAAACCTAGTCGCATAACTACCGTTGGTGTAATAATCTCCGAGTATGGCTAAATCATAATAATCACTGAGTGCAAGATAATAGCCTCCATTTTGAAGAGAATAGCCTTGTTGTCGGGTATCATTCCACGTTGGAATGATCAATCCGGATTGGCTCGTTTCACTCATTGGAAAAAAAGCAAACGGCAAAGCGAGTGGTGTTGGTACATCAGCAATCACCATATTAGTTAAACCGGTTACCACTTTCTTTTTAGGCACAAACTTTAATCGACTGGTTCTGAAGTAATACTCAGGATCTTCAATATCTTCCGCGGTTGTAAATCTTGCGCCTTTGAGAAAATAGACAGAATCATTTACCCTTTTGGATATTTCAGCCCTAACCTTAAATTCTCCTTGTTCTGTTCTTGAGTTCCAGATAAGCGCCTTCTTGGTTTTGTAGTTAAATCGAATCGAATCAGGTTCTACTTCATTAGAACCCTGTTTAAACTTTGGAAATTGTGTGTAGGCTCCGGAAGAATCTTTAATGCGTCCAGCATACACTTCATTCTTTTCGTAATTGAAAACAATGATGCCGGATTTGAGCTCGATATCTTGATAATATAATTCCGCTTTGTCGTAAAGTGTAATCAGTTTCTTTTTTTGATCAAGTTTGGCGTAACTTTCCGCTTTGTACTTAATCTTTCCTTCCAGTACTGATTTCTTAGGTTTGAGACTGTCCGACTTTATGGTGTCGCCGATTTTTTGCAAGTCGGTCAGTGATACGGCAGTGCTGTCTGCTGCCTTTTTTATTGGGGAAACATTCATTTTCGTATCCAGCTCTTGTGTATAACTTTTGGAAAACCCTATTGTTAAAAACATGGCTGAAAAAACGATATGAATTATGTTTGTACGCAAAGGTCTTAATGCTATTTTTGTAAAAATATGGCTTAATTTTTGACGCCCCAAACTTAATGAATATTTTCCGTCAAAAATAAGTTTAGAACAAATTTTAAAGCGTTACATTTCTGTAAAACTAACATCAATCAATACTATGTACATCCCAAATAAAAGCAGTTTCTATTTTACTTTTTTGTTTGCTTTTTTCGCTCTGACCTCTTTCTCACAAAATTTACCGAAATTTAAAGTTACACTCGATGCCGGTCACGGCGGACATGACTTTGGCGCTATTTATAATGGCCATATTGAAAAGAATATTGCACTCGGAATTGTGTTGAAAGTAGGAAAAATACTTGAAGCCAATCCGAATATTGAAGTTAATTACACTAGAAAAACTGATGTTTTTGTTGAACTTGTTGAACGATCTAGTATTGCGAATCGTTTTGACTCAAACATTTTCGTTTCAATTCATTGCAATGCCAACAAAAATGCAGCCGCTGACGGTAGCGAAACTTATGTAATGGGTCTCAACAAAAATGCTTCTAATCTTGCGGTTGCGAAAAGTGAGAATGAGGTTATTACTTTGGAAAAAGATTATAAACAAAAATACGAAGGCTTTGATCCTAGCAATCCCAGTTCATTGATTAGTTTGACATTGATGCAAGAGGAATATCTCGACAATAGCATTTCGTTAGCCAGTAAAATCGAAGACCAATTTGCCCGCTTAAGTAGAAAGACTAGAGGTGTAAAGCAAGCACCTTTTATGGTTTTGCACAAGGCTTATATGCCAAGAGTTTTGATCGAAACAGGCTTTATCTCCAATCCAAAAGAAGGCGCCATGCTTGACTCTGAGGAGGGACAACAACAGATTGCGAGGGCTATTGCAAACGCGATTATTGGTTATAAAAAGGAGTATTTTGGAAGTTCATCAGCTGATGTAATCGAGAAGCCATCCCAAAAAATGTCTGTAGAGCCAAAAACCGAGACGAAGTCGGCAGTGAGTTCTGAAACCGAGGTTGATAAATCTCTTCCGAAAAGTGAGTCAACGGGAGTTGTATTTAAAGTTCAAATTGCAGCTGCAAATAAAAAACTCGAACTCATTCCTGCTAACTTCAAAGGTTTGAAAAACGTCCAAGTTACAACAGATAATGGTCAATTTTATAAATATACATACGGGGAAACTTCAGATTATGAAGTTGCAAAGAAAAATCTGGAAGAGGCGAAGTCCAAAGGATATACTTCTGCTTATTTGATTGCATTCAAAGACGGTAAAAAAATTACAGTACAGGAAGCCCTAAAATAAAATGGGTAGAATTCTATATTTAGTTTAAATTTGTCAAAATTTGAAATTTTGAAAATTACACGAGAAATTAAGACGGCAATACTTGTTATTGCATCCATAGCTTTGTTTATTTGGGGTTACAGCTTTCTTAAAGGCAAAGATCTTTTGACTGACTACACAACGTATTATGTGGAATACGATAATGTTGAAGGTCTTGGAAAATCCGCACAAGTTACCTTAAATGGATTATCGATAGGTAAAGTCAACGCAATCACCTTCGCCGATAAGACCGGTAAATTGTTGGTTGAGCTTCAAATAAAGTCAGATTTTCCCATTTCCAAATCAAGTGTCGCTTCCATTTATGATCCGGGAATCATTGGTGGTAAACAGATTATGATTATACCGAATTACAACGATCCAGAAATAGCTAAATCCGGAACAAAATTAAGCGGCTCGATAAAACCGGGACTAACCGATTTAGTGGCGGAGAAATTAGCACCACTACAAGAAAAACTTGACAAAGTGTTACTTAATGCAGACCAATTGATTTCTGGAATAAATAACGTTTTAGACAAAAAAGGTCAGGCAGATTTAAAAAGTGCACTTGGGGATTTAAGTGAAACTCTATCGCAATTCCGACAGGCTTCGGAAAGTATGAACGGCTTATTAGACAATAACAAATCCAATATCAACGGCATTGTCGCCAATCTAAGCAAAGTATCGGGGAATTTCTCTAAAATATCTGACTCTTTGGTTAAAGCTGATTTAGGTAAGACCGTTAGTAATCTTCAGGTTACACTTCAGAAAGTTGATCAAATTATGACTGAAATGAATGAGGGTAAAGGTACAGCCGGTAAAATTATTAAGGATGAAGCATTATACAACAACCTCAGTCAGACTTCGAAGGAATTAGAGTTGTTATTGCAAGATGTTCGACTCAACCCAACCCGTTACGTCAATATTTCCCTATTTGGAAAGAAGAACAAACCATATGTCGCACCAGTAAATCCAAGTCCACAATAAAAAAAAACCTATATGCAGTACTTAGACAATATTTTGTTTGCAATTCTATTGGTCATTGGTGTAAGTTTCTTTGCCAAAAATGTAAAGAAAATTGTTAGAAACATCAAGTTAGGTCAACCTTTAGATCGATCTAATCGCTCTTCAGAACGATGGAAAAACATGACAATGGTTGCATTAGGACAGTCAAAAATGGTCAAGCGACCGATTGCGGCGGTTTTACATCTAATTGTTTATGCTGGATTCATAGTAATCAATATAGAAGTTTTGGAAATTGTTATCGATGGACTTTTTGGCTCGCATCGTGTTTTTTCTTTTTTAGGCGTTGTATATGATGTGTTAATCGGTTCCTTTGAAATACTGGCATTATTGGTATTAATCGCCGTTTTTGCTTTTCTGATTCGAAGAAACGTGATTAAACTGAAAAGATTTGTCAGTTCAGACTTGCAAGGATGGCCGAAAAGTGATGCCAATTACATTCTTTA
>CANHBE010000035.1 GCA_947458575.1 Flavobacteriaceae bacterium
AATAGAATAGCTACTGATTCGGAAAAAGAAGATCAAATATTGCAGCAACAAAACAGCAATATTAATGGATTAGAGAAATCTTTGAAGAACCAAGAAAAGCAATTATCCGAGATCGAGAAACTTCAGAAGACTAACAAAGAGAAGGATAATTTGGAGTTTAGGGATCAGCAGAAGATGAATGATTTTATAAATCGTCAGAAACAGCAGGATAATCTGATGAAAGAGTTTGCCGAGAAAATGAAGGAGAATTTAGACAAGTTCAAAACAGAGAAAAAGGACGAGTTTAAAGAAGAGTTGCAAAAGCGTTTAGAGAAGGCAGAGAAGGATCTCGAGAAAAACAAGAAGCTTTTAGATGAACTTAAGGAGCTAACAGATAAAATTAAGAATGAGGACTTGATGCTGAAGCTTGATCAATTCAAACAGAACAGCAAGAATCAAACTAAGAATCTGGAGCAATTAGTAGAATTGACTAAGAAGTATTATGTAGAGAAGAAAGCGGAGCAGATTGCAGATAAGTTAGATAAGTTATCCGACAAGCAAAATAAATTGGCCGAGAGTGAGCGAGAGAATAGTGCTGAGAAGCAGAATGAAATTAATAAAGAATTTGACAAAATTCAGGAGGATTTGAAAGACCTTCGAGAGGAGAATAAGGAGTTGAAGTCGCCAGTAGATATTCCTAATGACACAGATAAGGAGAAAAGTATTGACGAGGATTTAAAAAAGGCTTCAGATGAACTGCAGAAGGACAAAAAGGACAAAGCAAAGCCAAAGCAGAAAAGTGCTTCCAAGAAAATGAAGGAAATGTCGATGAAAATGGAAGAAAGTATGGAAGGAGCTGAGAAGGAGCAAATGGATGAGGATGTAAAAATGCTACGCCAGATTCTCGACAACCTTCTAGCATATTCATTTTCTCAAGAGGAAGTTATGGGACAGTTTAGAGGCCTCAGAAAAGGTTCTCCTTCTTTTAATAAGAATCTGAAAACACAGCAAGACCTCAGGCAACAATTTAAGCACGTGGATGATAGTTTGTTTGCCATGTCTTTGAGAAACCCGAAAATAGCTGAAGATATTACCAAGGAAATCGGGAACGTCCACTACAATATTGATAAAGCTTTAGAAAGTTTGGTCGAAGCGCAAATTCCGAAAGGATTGTCCCATCAACAATACGCAATTTCTTCCGCTAACAAACTTGCTGACTTTCTCAGCGATTTGCTTAATAGTATGCAAATGTCTATGTCCGGTGCGGGAATGGGCAAACCTAAACCAGGTAAGGGTCAAGGTGATGGCATGCAACTTCCTGACATAATCAAAAAACAAGATGGTCTTGGAGAAAAGATGAAAGAGGGGATGAAGAATGGACCTAAACCCGGTGACGGAAAAAAGCCTGGGGAAAGTAAGAAGCCTGGTGAAGGGCAAAAGCCAGGGAATGGTAAGAAGCCAGGTCAGGGTGAAAAAGGTAAGTCTGGTAAAGACGGTAAGAGTGGTTCGGGTGAAGAGGGCGAGTCTGGGGAAGACGGTGAAGGGGATGCGAGAAGTATTATGGAAATTTATAAAGAACAGAAACAACTTCGAGATGCTTTGCAGAACGAATTAGATAAGAAAGGCATGGGCGGAAGCGGACAGAACGCTATTGAACAAATGAAGCAAATAGAGAAGCAGCTTTTAAACAAAGGTTTCAACAACGAGACCATGCAGAAAGCATTGAATCTGAAATATGAATTGTTGAAACTTCAGAAAGCAATACAAGAGCAAGGAGAGGATAAAAAGCGACAATCAGAGACTAATAAGAAGGATTTTAATAGTTCGACAAACGCTTTGCCGTCCTCTGTGCAACAATATCTGAATAGTATTGAGATTTTAAATAGACAAAGTTTACCTTTGCGCTCCAATTTTAATCTCAAGGTTCAAGAATACTTCAAGAAGAATGATAAGCTATAATTTTGAAACCGAATTTAAGTTGACCAATCGGGCGAAGTACTCCAAATGGTTGTCGGCAGTAATTCGGTCTGAAGGAAAGAAAGAAGGGGAAATTAATTTTATATTCTGTGACGATGATTATTTAATCAATTTGAACCAACAGTATCTTCACCACGATACCTTAACAGATATTATTACATTTGATTATTCTGTAGGAAACGAACTACATGGAGATGTTTTTGTATCGGTAGAGAGAGTACGTGATAATGCAGGCGATTTTAAAGTGACTTTTGAAGAAGAGTTGAAAAGGGTGATGGTTCATGGAGTGCTTCATTTGTGTGGATATAAAGACAAATCGAAAAAGGATGAAGAACAGATGAGGGTAAAAGAAGACGAAAAGATAATATTGTTTCACGTGGAACAAAAGTAATTATGCAAATGCTAAAACAACATCATAATGTTTGATGAGAGATATGACGTGATAGTTGTAGGTGCTGGACACGCCGGTTCGGAAGCGGCAGCGGCAGCGGCTAATATGGGTTGTAAAACATTGCTTGTAACAATGAGCTTGCAAAACATTGCTCAAATGTCGTGTAATCCTGCAATGGGCGGAATCGCAAAAGGACAGATTGTACGAGAAATAGATGCGTTGGGTGGTTACTCTGGAATTGTGTCAGATAAGACCGCGATACAGTTTAAGATGCTCAATAAATCAAAAGGTCCTGCAATGTGGTCTCCTCGTGTGCAAAGCGACCGAATGCGGTTTGCCGAGGAGTGGCGACTTATGTTAGAGCAAACACCTAATCTTGATTTTTATCAGGAAATGGTCAGAGGCTTGGTTATTAAGCACAACAAAGTAGTTGGAATTAAGACGTCATTAGGCATTGAAATAGAAGCTAAAACTGTCGTTTTGACTAACGGTACATTTTTAAATGGCCTGATACACATTGGTGATAAACAATTTGGTGGAGGAAGAGCAGGGGAAAGTGCTGCGTACGGAATTACAGAAGATCTAACAAGTTTGGGGTTTGAGGCAGGACGGATGAAGACTGGCACACCGCCTCGAGTCGATGGGCGATCATTAGACTATTCTCGAATGAACGAAGAAAAAGGGGATGATAAGCCAGATAAGTTTTCGTATTCAGACCAAACGAAACCATTGGTGTATCAAAAGTCATGTCATATGACTTATACTTCGTTGGAAGTGCATGATATTTTGCGAGAAGGATTTGATCGTTCGCCAATGTTTAATGGAAGGATTAAGAGCATTGGACCTAGATATTGTCCTTCTATTGAAGACAAGATAAATCGATTTGCTGATAAAGAAAGACATCAGTTGTTTGTCGAGCCGGAAGGCTGGAATACAGTGGAGGTGTATGTCAACGGATTTTCAACTTCCTTGCCGGAGGAGATTCAGTACAAAGCTCTTCGTTCAGTGGTTGGTTTTGAGAAAGTTAAGTTTTTCAGACCCGGTTATGCCATAGAATATGATTATTTCCCACCAACACAATTAAAGCACACTTTAGAAACAAAATTAGTGGACGGACTTTATTTTGCAGGTCAAATTAACGGAACGACTGGTTATGAAGAGGCAGCTTCGCAAGGATTACTTGCAGGGATTAATGCCGCGCTGAAAGTAAAGGAAAAAGAACCGCTTATACTAAAACGAGACGAGGCATATATAGGCGTTCTGATAGATGATTTGATTACAAAGGGAACGGAGGAACCTTATAGAATGTTTACGTCAAGAGCAGAATTCAGAACGCTTTTGCGGCAAGATAATGCAGACTATAGATTAACGCCGATGTCACATGCAATTGGTTTGGCTTCCGAAGAGCGTTTGAGGCGTATGATGTATAAGTTTGAAGAAGCTGAAAAAATGGTTTCTTTTTTTAAAGAGACTAGCGTAAGTGTTGCCGAGGTAAACCCAATTTTAGAAGCTAAGGATAGTGCAACAATTAGTCAATCCGACAAAATGTTCAAGATTTTTTCAAGACCTCAGGTAGATCTGGAAGACATGCTTAAATTCGAAAAAGTAACGGCCTATTTGAATGAAAACCCTTTAGATCAGGAAATTCTTGAGCAAGCAGAAATTCAAGTGAAATACTCGGGATATATCGAGAAAGAAAGAAATAACGCTTTAAAATTGACACGTTTAGAAGACGTAAAGATTCCGGAATTTTTCGACTATGAAAAAATAAAATCAATGTCAATAGAAGCCAAACAAAAACTATCATTAATTCGACCGGTCACAATTTCGCAAGCATCTCGCATAAGCGGTGTGTCACCCGCAGATATTTCCGTGCTCCTCATTCATATGGGACGATAAGATGTTTCACGTGGAACTTATATGGTAATCAGCTATGAATAAAAGGATTGTATTATTTTCTTTATTGTTGTTGCTCAGTTGTAATGTGTCTAGACAAACGATTCAGATCACAGATTACATATTGGTTCCAAATGGTAAAGAAGTTCTTGGCAACAATGGTTTGAATGCATTTATTTTTGAGAACAACACCAAGAACCTAGCAATTGAGAAGTATTTGTCAATGAAGTTTAAGACAGAAAATTATTACAGTACCGAATATTGGATAACCATTGAGAACAATAAATATAAATTAATTCTTTACAATAACGATGAGTTTGAAAAGTATTTCAATAGCTCTAATTATGCTGTCGTAAATCTTGAGCCTGACAATTCACAGCAAGGTCAACAAAGAAAATTCATTGCTTTTTCAGTGATTAATGACAGAAACGAGGATTGTCTTGCAGATAATTCTTTGTTTCAACACGTTGTTGTGAAGTACTTGAAAAAATTGAAAGACGAATACTATAATCTATGAAACAAGGTTCAAATCACCAACATTTTCTTACCGTTTATGACCATTCCGTCTCTCATGAGGAATTTTCACTACAAATAGACAAAGAGTTGGATTTAGTTTACACCAACCCACAGCCGGAAAGCGATAAACTGAGTTCGTATTATGAAAGCGAAGATTATATTTCTCATACAGACAGCAAAAGATCTTGGTTCGAGAGAACATATCAGATTGTGAAAACGTTGGCCATTAAAAATAAAATAGGTCTAGTCAATAGGTTACAAGAAAGAAAAGGAACTTTGTTAGATATTGGAGCGGGAACAGGCGACTTCTTAATCAAGGCTAAAGACGTAGGTTGGGAAATTTTGGGAGTTGAACCAAGCGAGAAAGCCAGAAGCTTGGCACTTAGTAAAGGTGTAACAATAATCGAGAATACCGAAATTCTGGAAGATCACTCTGTCGATGTCATTACCATGTGGCATGTTTTGGAACATGTTCCGGATATTGAGAAACAAATCAAAGAGCTGAAAAGATTACTAAAACCAAGCGGCACAATCCTTATTGCTGTTCCGAATTTTAACTCATTTGACGCGAAACATTATGGAACATACTGGGCAGCCTACGATGTCCCAAGGCATTTATGGCACTTTTCTCGAACTGCCATGCACAAACTTTTTGCAAGAGAAAAACTACAAGTTCAAAAAGAACGTCCTCTCGTTTTTGACGCATTCTACGTTGCTCTTCTTTCCGAAAAATATAAAACCGGGTCAATTAATTTAATTAATGGCTTTCGGATAGGTTTACAATCGAATTGGTCCGCAAGAAAAACCAAAGAATACTCTTCTGTCATTTATGAAATTAGAAATATGCCGTAGGTAATTTTCATTCAAAGCAAACATGTATAAATTTCCTTTATCACAATAAATCAGTACTTTTGACAACTTTAAACACAATACTAAACATGAAAAATTTACTGCTATTAGGCTTATTTGCTTTTACTCTTGTTTCCTGCAATCAATCAACGAAAGAGGTCAAGGAAATGAAAACCGCTTTCGTCGACACATCTAAACTTCTAGATGAATATCAAGAAGCAAAAGATATTGAGGAAAAGTACAAGTCAAAGGGCGACGAAATGGGTAAAGAACTTGAAATTGAAGTGGCAAAATTTAAGCAAGAAGCTACAAATTTTCAGAGAAACGCTCAGGCAAATGGACAAGCATGGGCACAAGAAAACGGAGCTCGACTTCAAAAGAAAGAACAAGAACTGAGTTATGCACAACAAGCTTTAGTTCAGCAGCTTAGGGAAGAAAGTGGAGTTGAAATGGATTCACTCGTAAACAAGGTTAAGAAATTCATTAAAGATTATGGGAAGCAAAATGGCTATACCTACATCTACGGCACAGGCGAAGCAGTTTCTATTTTATATGGAGAGGAGAAATTGGATATTACAAAGGAAATTGTGAAGCAGCTGAATGAAAAATACAAATCAGCGGGAAAGAAAGAAGATCAAAAAGATAAAACAAAGTAATATATACAATCGTTGTAGAATATGACTAAAACGCCTTCATCTTGACTAGTTGAAGGCTTTTGGTTTTTTGAGGAATATAAAGACAACTTCTGTAATTTTGATAAACATGCGTTTCATAAACCAAAGTAGCAATTACCGAACTGTTTTTTTTCTGATTGTAGCATTCTACTGTTTTGTTCTAGCTCGTTTTGGACTAGAGAATTTCGACACAGGATATATTCCCAGTTTTTCCTGGCGTATTCTTCAAGGGCAAATAGTATATCATGATTTTATTTACAAAGGCCCTCCAGTAACGCTATACTTCCATGCGTTTTTCATGAAGATTCTCCCCGAAACAGGGCAGTTTCTGTGGATTAGGGTCGTAAACTATCTATTGTTTGCGATGCAAGTCTATTTGACAGTGTCTGCGTTTGACAATCTTTATAATTTATCAAAGTATAAAGTAGAAAAATGGGGTCTGCTGTGTTTAGGTTTTATAGTATCACTTATCAATTTTTCGCCCTATCCTTGGCCAACAACTGATGGTATTTTGTTTGCCGTGCTGGCATTTTGGTTAGTGTCGAAAGTAAGGAAACCAAATTATTGGCAATTCTTTTTCATAGCATTATTTTCAGTTTTATCAGCTTTGACAAAGCAATCATTCTACCTTGTACCTTTCTTTTTTCTTTTTTGGATTACAATCAAATTTGAAAGGAAGATTATTGTCGCTTTTTCGTTCTTTTTGTTTTTTTGGTTGAGTGTCTTTATCTATCTAGTGGCAAAAACTATAGGCTTTGCTGATTTCGTGAAGCAAACAACAGGGGAGACGCACTTAAACGACTTGATTTCAACAGGTTTGTATAATTATATTTTCTTGCCGCCTAAAATTTTCTTGCTAATGGCTTTATTTTTGGTGGTTGTAGGATTGCTTTTTCTCAAGTCAAAATCGAAAGGAATTGATGGTCTGTTACCTTTTTTCAAATGGTTGTCAATCTGCCTTTTTGTTCTAGCTATTGTCTTTTGTTTTGTTAAAGAAATTGAAATCGCATCAAGAATTGCCTTTGTTTCAGCTCTTTTTGGATTAGTCTTTTCTTTCGGTTTTAAACTAGAGAATACACAAAAATTAGCGCCTGTACTTGTAGGCTTGGGAATTGCATGGTCATCTTCCATTAGTCTGGGTTATCAATATCCAATCTTCTTTTCCACCGGGATTGTATTGTGTATCATAGTAACGGTAGGACAGGAAATTAGAGAGTATTCAAAGTATTTCGCATCGGTAAGTATACTAGTTTGCGCTATTGCCTTTTCCTATAATTACAGACCGTATAGAGAATCTGTTATTACTGAACTGACATATTCTTTGGATACGGTTTCTCCAAAGCTAAAGTATATCAAGACTAGTAAAACCAATTTTCAGAAGTATTCGGAACTAAAGAAACTAATAAATACATACGGCAAAAATTTTATCGTCGCGCCAAGCTTTCCAATGGCAAATTATGTTTTTGACGAGCAAAGTCAATTGCCGGCTGATTGGTTAATTGAAACCGAAGTAGGAAGAAGACAGGAAATGTTTATTAGATTAGCAGCGTCAAAGGACAACTTTGTTTTTTTAGAAAAGTCTTTCTTAGAAAAAGAGGAGTTTATGCCAGAGAAAAAAGAACAATTTAGTTCGATAGGAGCGTTTATTTACGAGAAATTTAATCTTGTAGCCGAAACGAAGTATTTCCTGGTTTATAATTCGATAAAGAATAATGAAGAATTACCTTAATCTCATCCGGATCGACCAGTATGTAAAAAATGGTTTTGTGTTCGCACCGTTATTTTTCGGAGGAGCTTTCTTTGAAGTCAATTTACTGTACAAAGTATTGTTGACGTTTATATGTTTTTCCTTAGCTGCAAGCAGTATTTATATCGTAAATGACTTATTTGATCTTAGAGTAGACCAAGCACATCCGATAAAATCAAAAAGACCTTTGGCATCAGGTCAGATCAAAAAGAAGGAAGCGGTTTTGTTGCAGATGTTTTTGATGTCTGTAGCGCTCTTCTTGTCGTACTTCGTTTCGCAGCAGCTATTGCTCGTTATTTCTTTCTATTTGGTTCTGAATTTTTGTTATTCTAAATGGTTGAAGCACATAGCCATTCTTGATATCAATATTATCGCAACTGGTTTTGTATTGAGAATCCTCGCAGGAGCAGTAGTTACGGAAATTGAGCCCTCAGTTTGGATTCTGCTGATTACATACTTGTTGGCTCTTTTTCTTGCTATCGGAAAAAGAAGGACAGATGTTGTTTTAATGCAAAATGGTCAAGAAGTTCGGAAGAGCACCGCAGGATATAATCTAATATTTGTGGATGCGGCACTCGGAATACTAGCATCAATTATTGTCGTTTGCTATATTTTCTATTGTATCGCGCCTGAAAACAAGTTACATTATCATTCGAATCTACTTTACATTTCGATCATTTTTGTTATTAATGGTGTTTTTCGCTATCTCCAATTGGCCATCGTAAATCAAAGCACGTATTCTCCCACGGAAGTGGTCTTAAAGGATAGATTTATTCAAATTACAATTTTGTTGTGGGTTCTCTTGTTATCATATCTGTTGTATTTCAATAGCTAAGCCGATGAAAACACTTGCTTTGTTTGACTTTGACGGCACGCTCTACCGAAAGGATAGCTTGTTCGAGTTTACAAAATTCGCAAAAGGAAAAGTTGCTTTCTATCTTGGAATGCTCTCGCTGTTGCCATCTTTGATAATATTTAAATTGAAGATTATTACCAATGAAACCGCAAAAACGAAGTTTATCAATCACTTTTATAAAGACATGTCTCAGGATGAATTTACATTGCTTGCCAAAGATTTTGCATTGCATATGATAAGCCAAGATCTAAATAGTCAAATATTCAACTCTTTTTGTAATCATCTGCAAGCGAATCATCAAGTTTGTATCGTTTCTGCGTCATGCAAAGACTGGATTCAACCATGGAGCGATCAACATAGTGCAAAGTTTATAGGAACAGAGCTAGAGATACAACATGGTAAAATCACGGGTAATTTCAGCACAAAAAACTGTTATGGACCAGAGAAAGTAAACCGAATCAAAGAACAGTTTGATCTTTCTGAATTTGATCGGATAATTGTCTACGGAAGAGGAAAAGGCGACCGAGAAATGCTTCAACTTTCCAAATAGCAATTAAAAGAAAAAATCATTACTTTTGTTGCTCAATATCAGCCAAATGGAAACAGTCTCAGCCGAAGCGAAATACACGCTTCAATTCATCAATCAAACGCAACGATCTCTATTTCTGACCGGTAAAGCCGGAACAGGAAAAACCACACTCTTGCGAGAAATCATAAGATCTGCACACAAAAACACAGTTGTTGTTGCGCCTACCGGCATCGCAGCGCTGAATGCCTCAGGAGTCACCATTCACTCCATGTTTCAATTGCCTTTTGCCGGTTTTATACCCGAAACTATCAGCCCGCATTTTTCCGAATATGTGAAGTTTGAAACCAAAAGCACTTTGGTTCGTCATTTCAGAATGAGTGGACTCAAGAAAGCGGTTATTCGAAATATGGAATTGCTGATTATTGATGAAGTCAGTATGCTGCGCGCAGATCTACTTGACGCTATTGATTTTACTATGCAATCAATTCGCAAAAGCAGAACTCCGTTTGGTGGTGTTCAAGTTGTTTATATAGGCGACCTATTGCAATTACCTCCAGTAGTAAAAGAAGAGGAGTGGAGTATTTTAAAAGCTTACTATAAAGGCAAGTTCTTTTTTCATTCACATGTGGTTCAAAACTATCCACCAATTTATATCGAGCTTTCCAAGATCTTTCGGCAATCTGATGATTCGTTTATTTCAATTTTGAATAACCTACGCAACAATCAAATTACAAGAGATGATATACAAAAACTAAACAGTTTCGTTCAGCCGAATTTTGACCTGAAGTCAAATCAGGGTTATATTACCTTAACCACTCATAACGCAAAAGCGGATGCCATTAATCAACAATCTTTGATCGACTTAAACGGAAAGCTATATACTTATTTACCGGAAATTGTTGGGGAATTTCCAGATAAGATTTATCCTGTCGAAGCCCAATTAGAGCTCAAAGTTGGCGCACAAGTCATGTTTGTAAAAAACGACCTTTCGTTCAATAAGCAATATTTCAATGGGAAAATGGGAGTAGTTCAATCACTATCTCCTGAAGAGATTTTGGTCAGCTTTCCAGAGGAAAATGTGACAATTGCTGTTGAGAAATACGAATGGCAAAACATTCGATATATGGTGAACGAAATGACCAAAGAAATTGAAGAAGAAGTTCTAGGGACTTTTGTGCATTATCCGATCAAACTAGCATGGGCGATAACTGTTCACAAAAGTCAGGGATTAACCTTTGACAAAGCAGCAATCGATGTGTCGCAAGTCTTTCTTCCGGGACAAGCTTATGTTGCGTTTTCCAGACTTCGCTCTCTAGACGGGTTGGTTTTACTTTCACCGATACAAATGAACGGTATTTCCAACGATCCAGAAGTGATGGATTACGCAATGAATAAAGCTGAACCTTCCTTGTTGGAAAACACTTTGCAAAAAGAGACTCAAAAGTTTGTGCATTCTTACCTCAAGAGTACTTTTGATTGGTCCGCTTTAGCACAAGAATGGCGGAATCACCAATTCAGTTATAATGATAAAGCTGCAGTTTCAGCAAAGGCTAAACATGCTTTATGGGCAAAGCAAAATTCGGATATCATGGGCGAATTAGTTGAACCCGCGCGCAAATTTCTGAATCAAGTAAACAAGTTATTTGAATCGGATACAGTAGATGTTACATTTATTGCGGAGAGAATAGAAGCCGCACATGATTATTTCTTTAAAACGCTAGACGGTTTAGTAGGTGAGATTTTATGGAAGTTGGAAGAAGTAAAAAGAGTCAAAAAAGCAAAAACCTATTTTGATGAATTGCTCGAATTGGAAGAATTGCAGACTAAAGCGATATTGCGAATGATGAAAGCCAAAGCGCTAATTCAAACGATTGCTTCCGGACAAGAAATAACGAAAGAATGCATCAATACCGTTGCGGTTAAGAATTACAGGTCAAATAAGATCGAGTCAATTCAAACCGAATTCAAATCACAAAATGTCTCGCTTATAGAAGATGAATATGACATAGAGCGATATGCATCTAAAAAAGAGTCGAAGAAAAAAGAACCCAAAAAATCTACTTTTTTAGTGACTTACGAACTTTGGCAGGAAAAGAATTCAATTTCTGAAATTGCTAGCATCAGAAAGCTTACCAAACAAACTATTTCTACTCATTTGGCGAAACTAATCGAAATCAAAGCAGTGTCAATTTCGGAAGTGTTGACAGAAGACAAATTGAAAGCGTTGTCGAAAGCATTTGAAGGCCACAATGAAGAATCGCTCAGTCCGCTGAAGGAAAAATATGGCGACGAGTTCACTTGGGATGAATTGAAATTATTTAAGGCTAGTCTTACTGCAGAAAATCACTAAGCCATTCCGGGCTAAATTAAAACCTGAAAAAATAAAAAAAATAGTCAGAAAAACCAAAACCAACAGAGAAACACTATCAGTTGTCAACCTATTTTTTATGAATTAAACGCGTTAGTTTAATAGATAAATCGGTCAAGATAATCTTAGCATTTCCGTTTCTTTCTATATGATAAATTGCGTCAGAAAGCTCCTTAAAAATCTCTTGAATATTATTGCCGTTGACAAAGGGCGCAAAATTTTCCAGCTTGAATTTATCGATTTTAGGCTCTATATACACCAAACTTGTAGTTTGATAGTTCAGTAATAGAGCCTGACGAAACATATTGATACAATAACTTAGAAATTTCTTTTGCGTTTCTCTTCCTAATCCAGCTATTTGTTCACTCCACGCAATTAATTCTTGAATGATAGCTGTATTTCCCTTTGCTCTGAAGGCAGCTCGAACCCAATCCACAAACCATTTTTCAAAGATATCATCCTCACTCTTTTCATGAAGCAACTGCAGGGCTTTATTGTAATTTCCTTGCGCTTGGTGAGCAATTTTAGATGCTTGCCTAACGTCTGTAACACCACGAGACAAAAGTGCAGCTTGAATTTCCTTTTCTGGTATTGCCCCAAACTGAATGGCCTGACAACGAGAACGGATTGTCTGTAGCAAGTCTTCCTCGTTTTCAACTACCAAAACAAATAGAGTCTTGTCTGTCGGTTCTTCCAAGATCTTCAGCAATTTATTGGAGGCAGCAATATTCATCTTTTCAGCCATCCAAATAATCATGACCTTGTAGCCTCCTTCATAAGACTTGAGCGAAAGTAGTCGAACGATTTCTTGAGCATCTTCTACTCTGATTTCACCCTGCTTGTTCTGAACGCCTAGAATTTGATACCAGTCGAATAAACTCCCATATGGATTTCCCAAAACAAATTGTCGCCAATCGCCAATGAAATCAATGCTCTTCGGTTTGCTTTTAACGTCTTCAGTGGTTACTGTTGGATAAACAAAGTGCAAATCCGGATGAGAAAGGTTTTCAAATTTTAAGTTGCAGGATTCATTTCCACCTAAATTTTCTGAATCTGAGTTTTGGCATAAAATAAATTGTGCATAGGCAATTGCCAAAGCTAAGGTTCCGCTACCTTCCGGCCCGACAAACATCTGAGCATGCGGAATACGACCTGAAAAAGCACTTTTGGCGAGATAATTCTTGATATACTCTTGTCCTATGATATCTGAAAATTGCATAAGCAAATATAACAGAAAGTAAAGAAGAGCCAAAGTTTATTGATTAGGAGCACCACAATTCGTTGCGATTCAACTGCCGTCCCGTTTTCCGCTGTATCTTTTGTAAGACTCTTTCAGCGTTTCGAACTTTGAAAGAGTCTCACAAAAGGATGCCGCTTCAACCGGGGCTATTGTACCTCGTTTTGTAGGCCGTAGCATTTCCTCAAAAAAATTAAAACGTATATTTGCACCAGACTTTAAAAAACAAAACCTTTATGAAAACATTAGCTGACTTCGATTTTAAAGATAAAAAAGCGCTCATCCGCGTTGATTTTAACGTGCCATTAGATGAAAATTTTAATGTAACTGATGCCACCAGAATTGAAGCCGCTAAACCGACAATTGATAAGATTTTGTCTAACGGCGGAAGCGTAATTTTAATGTCTCATTTAGGAAGACCAAAAGGTGTTGAAGCGAAGTATTCTTTGAAGCATATTTTGAAAACTGCTTCCGAAATCTTGGGCGTATCGGTTAAGTTTGCCGAGAACTGTATTGGAGAACCGGCAAAAGCAGCTGCGTCAAACTTAAAGGCTGGAGAAGTCTTGTTGCTAGAAAACTTGCGTTTTCACAATGAGGAAGAATCTGGAGATGTTGCATTTTCAAAAGAGTTAGCGTCCTTGGGAGACATTTATGTTAATGATGCTTTTGGTACCGCACACCGGGCTCATGCATCAACGACCATAATTGCCCAATTTTTTCCGTCGTCCAAATGCTTCGGAATGCTATTGGCTCGAGAAATAGAGAGTCTAAATAGGGTTCTGAAAAATAGCGAAAAGCCGGTAACAGCTGTATTGGGCGGCTCGAAAGTTTCTTCGAAAATTACGGTAATTGAAAATATTTTAGACAAGGTTGATCACATGATTATTGGCGGTGGAATGACTTTTACTTTCGTAAAAGCTCTTGGCGGAAAAATCGGTGATTCTATCTGCGAAGACGACAAACAGGAATTGGCACTGGAAATTCTTAGATTGGCAAAAGCCAAGGGAGTTCAAATACATTTACCTGTAGATGTTATCGCAGCTGATGCATTTTCCAACGATGCTAAGACACAAATTGCGGAGGTTAACAGCATACCTGATGGCTGGCAAGGATTGGATGCAGGTCCAAAATCATTAGAGAATTTCAGAAAAGTCATATTAGAATCGAAGACTATTCTTTGGAACGGCCCATTAGGCGTTTTTGAATTACCTGCATTTGCAAACGGAACAATCAAACTCGGAAACTTTATAGCTGAAGCAACTGCATCAGGTGCTTTTTCTTTGGTCGGAGGCGGCGATTCAGTCG
>CANHBE010000036.1 GCA_947458575.1 Flavobacteriaceae bacterium
AATTAAATTTTGCTATTATGCATTCATTTTAAAATCTGATGAACCCCTTTTTTTTCTGATAAAGCAATATAAAATGATGTGAATTACACTTTTTGTTTCTAGTATTTTATTACTGTTTCATGATTGTTTGAAGAAAGTGTAAATAAATTATGACTATCTTAAATTACTTTTTGATTTAAAACACTTTGTTTGTTTATAAATTTATTCCTCAAAATCTGCATATCCTCACTCACTTTTCTATCTAATATTTTAGCATAATGCTGAGTAGTTCTCAAGTTTTTATGTCCTAGTATTTTGATTACTGATTCTATTGGAACACCATTTGTAAGCGTTACAGTTGTTGCAAAAGTATGTCGGGCAATGTGAAAGGTTAATTCTTTTTCAATTTCACAAACTCCGGCTATTTCTTTTAAATACGCATTCATCTTTTGGTTGGATAGGAAGTAGTTTTTCTTCATTGATACATTGTGGATGATTTTCGTATTTGTCGATTATCATTTGTGTAACTGGTAGGATTGGAATTTTGGAAGCACTTTCTGTTTTCTGTCTATGAGTGAATATCCATTTCTCACCATCAATACCGAAGCTTATATGCGACTTTGTTAAGTTTTTGACGTCTAGGGTATAATTATAGTAAAAAATAATTCTGATTTGTCAGGAACGAACTTTATCTCTCTGCAAAACATGAATTTGTAATATTGTATTTGAAGTGTAACGATTCAAATCAAGCCGATACTAATTTTTAAAAATCGAGGAAGAATGCCAATAAACAGAAGTATATTTTCAGATCATGAAGGAAACTCGCTGCGGTTGTCAAGTGTTCTGCAAACCGAGGAGCAGGTTTTCTTTGAAAAGTTCTCAATTAAATATGTAGTCTCAGGAAAGGAAAATTATACAGTAAACAATCGCAAAATTGATTTAAATGAAGGGGAATATATCACAGGAAATTGCAATACCACTTCTACTGTATTAATTGATAATCCTATACCAGTAAGAGGAATATGCGTTGATATTGCTGAGCAAATAATAACGGAAGTTATTGAGCATAAAATTCAAAATCCAAATAAATTTGGTCAATTTATATTAGAACAACAATGGATGGTTCAAAAGAGTAGCTTAAAGAATAATACTTTAGGACATGAGTTAATTAAGATTGCTGCAGAATTTGACAACCTTTCTAAAGTAGATTATCCTGTGAATAAATCATTTTTCTATACCCTTGCAGAAAGTATCATCAATGACCAAGTCCGTATTTATCAAGATTTTTCAAAATTAAAATTCGTTAAAGAAGAAACCAACGGACACTTATTTAATTTTATAAATGACGCTAAGAATTACATTGATTATAACTTTCTAAAGGAAATCAGTATTGAAAACATTGCCAATGAAGCCAAGTTATCGGAATATCATTTCATGCGGTTATTCAAAACGGTTTTCAACAAATCTCCGTACCAATATCTTTTGGAAAAAAAAACTAGAATACGCTCTCTTGCTGTTAAAGGACAAGTATTCAACAGCTGAAATAAGTTTCATGTTGGGCTACAACGATAGTTCTGCTTTTTGCAATGCTTTCAAAAAACATTTTGGTAACACACCAAAGTATTACAAGTAAAATAGCAGTTTTTCGCAATTTTAAAAAAAGATATAAATTTATTTTCGTCAATAAATTTATGCTATATGTTGAAGAAAATTTTCACTTTGGTTTTTTTAATTGCAAGATTTTTACTTATTGCACAACCCTATAACTGGGAGAATTTACCTGATGCTCCATTCAATGGAGGAAAACAAGATGGTATTTACTTTTTTAATAAAGACATTGGATGGTCTGTAAATGGCTCGGGCAAAATTAATAAGACTATTGATGGCGGTGATTCCTGGATACAACAGAAAAATGCATCGGGCACTTATTTTAGATGCATTGCTTTTATAGATGATCAAATTGGTTTTGCTGGAAATATAGGAACAAATTATTTCCCCGGCGTTACAGACTCCAATCCTTTGTATAGAACCATAGATGGAGGAAATAGCTGGGTTTCGGTTACTTCCAATATTACCGGAACCATCCCGACAGGTATTTGTGCAATTCAAGTTGTTAATCAAAATGTGATATATGCAGGTGGTAGAGTAGGCGGTCCTGCCGTTTTGATGAAAAGTACCGATGGCGGTTTAAACTGGGTTGGAACTACGATGCCTGCAACTTGTAAAATGATATTAGATGTTCATTTTCATACGCCCGATGTAGGATATGTGTTTGCAGCAACCAATACAAATATTGCGGCTTCAAAAGCCAGAATCCTCAAAACGACAGATGGCGGTGCTAGCTGGACCGTTGTTTATACTTCTACTCGCAACTACGAATTAATGTGGAAAGCATGGTTTCCTTCCGCAAATGTTGGATACGCTACTGTTCAAAGTTACAACAGCACTACCACCCAAAGGTATATTGTCAAAACCATTGATGGTGGCGACACATGGACAGAATTACCGTTATCAAATAATGGTGTAAGAGAATTCGGAATTGGTTTTATCGATGACAATATTGGTTGGGTTGGAGGCGAAAATGGCGGATACGAAACACTGGATGGTGGTGCAACATGGACACCAAAAAGCATCGGTGACTATGCCAATAAATTCAGCGTGATCAGCAATCCCGATGGAACAAAAACAGCTTATGCCATTGGTTTGAATATTTATAAATTAACCACCAATAGTTTGTCGAACCATGCTTTCTCGCCAAAAAGAGAAAACATAATTTTATATCCTAATCCTGCGGCTTCTGCACAATATGTATCGTTGTCCTTTGAAAATATTAAAGGAAAAATTGAAAGAGCAGAAATTATTGCTACCGATGGAAAAGTGATTTCAATATTGTTTGATGATTATTTTGAAGGAACCAGAGAATCGCCCTTTATGTTTAAATTACCGAATCTTGCTGTTGGGCAATATTTACTAAAAGTCACAACGGAGCAAGGCAATTTTATTACGCAGAAGATAGCGATTAAATAACCTAAACATGCATTATTGAACTCATTTTATTATGAAAAAAGTAACCCTCACCTTGATTTTAGTTTTCCTTATTTGCATTGACATTTATTCGCAAGCTCTAGCAAGAAAAGGATGGCTCGGCGCCAAAGTGGAAAATGTGAATGACAGTATTGCTACAGTATTGAAACTACCACAAAATAAAGGGGTTAATATTACTCAAGTCGTAGGTGGAACTTCTCAAAAACTAGGACTTAAAGTAAATGATGTCATTACTGCCATAGGAAATCAACCTGTAACAAATTTAGTTGAATTGTCTAAAGTGTTGTCGCAGCTAACAGAAAATCAATCTGTAATTTTTCAGTTAATTAGAGATGGAAAGCCGATACAGTTAAAAGGGAAAGTCGTCGGGCGAGCTCGAGAAAGTAGCAAAACAGTTGAAGTTATTTATGAAAGTGTACCTTATAAAGAAGGTAAACTCAGTGCAATTATTTCGAAACCCAAAAAGTCAGGCAAGCTTCCAGCGGTCCTATTTGTACCTGGTTACACTTGTTCAAGCATAGATAATTTACCCGATTATCATCCTTACAAAAGAATTATAGATGCCTATACTGATGGAGGATATGTCGTTATGCGTATCGAAAAAAGTGGACTAGGTGATAGCCAAAAAACACCCGATTGTTCAACTACAACGCTATTAGATGAAGTGGAAAGTTTTGGTTTAGGTCTGCAAAAGTTAATGTCTTTATCTTACGTAGATAGTTCTAATGTATTCATTTTTGGACATTCTATGGGCGGTATTGTAGCGCCTGCTTTGTCTTCTTCCACCAAAGTTAAAGGCGTGATTGTATATGGTACAACAGCCAAGAGTTGGTTTGAATATCAACTAGAAATGAACCGATTACAATTAAAATTAGCAAAAACGGAACCATTGGAATACGAGCAAAATTGTCGACTTCAAGCAGAAATTGCTTACGAATATTTCATTCTTAACAAAAGCCTCTCAGACATTGCTAAAAACAAAGAAAAAGCTGAAGCGCTTAAAAGGGATTGGCAGTTTGATGGCAACAATATGATTTTCGATCGGAATCAAGAGTACTGGCGACAAATTCAAAATTATCCTTTACTCGAAAATTGGAAACAAACAACTTCCCATGTACTGGTATTGTATGGTCAGGCAGATTTTCAAGCATTTTCAAAACCTGATCACGAACAAATTGTGGACACCGTTAATTTTTTTCATCCTAATCAAGCAACCTTAATCGAATTTCCGGAGACGGATCATTATTTTTCTAAATCTGGTAGCATGCAAAATGCGTTTGATTTATTTAACGCTGGGAAATATGCTGAACTATTTGAAAATTTTAATGTTGAAGTTACTCAAAAAACAATTGATTGGTCTAATCAACTCATTAAATGAATCGTGTGATTAAACACAAAAGTATTGGTTCTTGAGCAAAAGTAGAGTAGAAAAATAGTTGATAGATTATGAAAACTTCCTACAAAAAATGATCTATTTTGTATTCTTAAATTTAGGTCTTCATTTTTTTATTTTTAACGAAGACTATTCTAATGCTGCAAAAAAATTTAGGAATTGCAATCGCTTTCGAGCCGTTCGATCAAGAGCAAGCGTAAAAGGAAAGACCATTTCATTTTTCTTGTTATTAATTTTAGACAGAATTATTTTAACAAGTTTTGATCAAAATTGACCAAAGTCAGTAAAGCGATTACGATTGAAAATCTATTTTTTAGGCAGTTATTTTGCTTTGGAAAAGATTGTCTGTAGCGAAAATTTATCTTTCGAAACCTTCATATCGTCCGGCAATCGTGAGAATTTGTAATTCATTCAAAAAATAAATTACAATGAGCCCGGCCCCGGTCGAATCCTTTAGCTTGAACCTATTGGATGATTTATTGAAAAAATTGGAACTAAATCAATAGAAATGTTTTGCCTGTGGTGTTGAGCAGCTTGATGTTGCAGTCTATCTGGTCTTTGCTTAAATTCGCGAAAATTTGCGCAGCTGGATGTTATAAATAAAAAAAAACAACATCAATTGAAAGTCCATCGCATTCTCAATTTGTTAATAAAGATTTACTTTTAAAATTCTCATTAAGCATAGCAATGATCCAACCATATTCCAATTCACTAACCAAAAGGCGTTAGCAACACTTCACCATATTGCCAGTTGGAGAAATACCCAAACAAAAGAAAGAACAAGATCACAAGTTCAAAAGCGATTAATCCAAAAAACAGCAGGGTCCGATATATAATGCCAAACCGGGTATAATCTCCACGAAACGTATTGAAGTAACCAAAGCAAATATACAGGAGGATAACGGCAGTAATCAGCCAACTTAAGAAAGTATCGTTTAAGCGAATCAGACGATTCAAGTGAAATAACACATTTCCAAAAGTACCAATGATGAGAATTCCCAATAAAATCATCCCGGAGATAATAAAATGCTCACTTAAATTAAGGTTTTTTCTTCGGAACAGTATATAGCTGTTGAATGCGGCAAATGGTACAAAAAGGAAGATAAAGGTTTTTTGAGTAATGATTTCATCCAATTTTCTACTCGCTTCATTGGGAAATTCTCTTTGGGTGATCACTTCTGCCGCTTGTGAGTCGAACCACTGGTCAAGATGTCGTATAAACAACATAATACCAATCGTTATTAAAATCAACAAAAACACATTATAGTATCGCTTTCTTTTTCCGGCGATATAGTCTAGCGCGGCTTGTCCCGGTCGCGTTAGCGCTTGTCTGGCGGTGAATAGCATTCCTTTATCAATATGGAATGTCCCATGCAATACATCATGGTAGAGAAAATTTCCAAAAGATATGCGATGTGTGTCTGCTTTTTGTCCACATCCCGAGCAAAATTTGTCACTAAGTGCTTTCCCGCAATTAAGGCAATTTGTATTTGTCATTGGTGTAGGTATTGTTTTTTGTAAAGTTCTAATAAAAATTTTATTTAGCTAATAAATTACGACGAACATCGAGATTTGTACTAGGCAATTAGGTTGGGATGTGTAGAATCAAATATTAAATTCGGGTTTTTGTGGAGATAAAGGGATTAACCTCGTTGATCCCGTTTGTGGGAATCCTACAACGAAAAACCGTCGCCCTAATCGGGCTCTGTTTTTTTTGTTTTCCATCGCTTACGAAAGTTGACACTTTCGACGCGCTGTAAAACAAAAAAAACCGAAAGCTTACACTTTCGGTTTTTCTTTGCGGAGAAAGAGGGATTATTGCCATGATCCCATTTAGGGGCGTCCTGCAAAGAAAAACCAACGCTCTTGCCGAGCGTTTGTGTTTTTTTGTTTTACAGCCGCTTACGAAAGTTGGCACTTTCGACGCTGCTGTAAAACAAAAAAACCGAAAGCTTACACTTTCGGTTTTTCTTTGCGGAGAAAGAGGGATTCGAACCCCCGGACCTGTTACAGTCAACAGTTTTCAAGACTGCCGCAATCGACCACTCTGCCATTTCTCCAATAAGTCGCGCATCAATTTCTCAATGCGGTTGCAAATATAACAACCTTTTTTGATTACAGAAATATTTTTTGTTGAAATACGGAAGTTTTTTATCCGTGCGGCGTCAGCCTTTTATCTTCTATTCGTTACAATAGGCAAATGCACTGTAAACCAACCGATTCGCTGGGTGATAAAAAAAGTGAGGTCGGGAGACTTTCAGCAGCGAGGGGCCAGCACCGCAGGAAAATTAAAGCTGATACCTTTGCTCGGCTCCCAATTACGCATGAATTCGGTATGCTGCATCAATCGCTTTGGCAGGCTCGGATTACTTCAGTAGCTCGTTACGCTTTGTTAAAGATGCGTGCCATCTGAGGAGGGTCAATGATAATAAGCTTAAATCCGCGACATCTGGATTGTACCCTGCTAGCGCGGAATTGCATTCCGTGCTTCCCGAACCGCAGCCGAATCGAGCGATACTAAATTCCAAACCCCATAGTTTTTTCTTTTTTGTGGGTTGTGAGGATAAAAGTATATTTACGGGTAGGGAAGTGCTTGATCTGTTTTGCGTTAGAACCAAACCGGTAGAGGAGGGTAGACATAGCCACTAGTTGGCGGTAATGCAGCTCGAGAGAAGTGGAAAAATAATATCTTTGAAAAATGAATGATAATCAAACAAATTGGACACCATTTCCCGATGATAATTTACTCGGTTTAACAGACAAGAATCAAATCAACGAAGTTGAAGCAAAAGGAATTGCAAATGCTGAACTTTACGTTTTTGAATTAGATACTGAAATTTTACTTTCTACAAATCTTATACTTGAGATTCACAAAATTGCTTTTGGGCAACTCTATGACTGGGCTGGAAAATGGAGAACTACAGAAGTAACAGTTGGACAACTTATGCCTCCGAAACCAACTTTAGTTTTACAAGCAATGTATCAGTTTATTGACAATTTAAACTTTAAAATTTCTATTGCTAAAAATCGTGATGAACATATTGATTGCTTAGTTTATGCTCATTACGAATTCATTAAAATTCATCCATTCAATAATGGGAACGGAAGAACTGGAAGAATTTTAATGAATATAGTAGCAATGAAATTTGGCTATCAGCCTTTGGAATTATATTTCCGTGAAGGTGAAAGCAGAAAGTTTTATATTGGAGCAATGAAGGAAGCTGATAATGGGAATTATTTAATGTTATCCCAATTGATTGGTGAAGAATTGATTTCCTTTTAATTCCTTTTCTTTCAAAACACCATTAATAATTTTTACAATCTTAGTTTTTGGAACTTGTTGATCCTCAAGCGACATTGTAGAAAATACAGTATTTGTAAGTACTTTTGACAAAAAGCCTTTTTCTTTTAGCTGTGGATATTTTTCGTAGAATTTCATATCTGGACAAATGTATGAAAATTATACACACAAATGCACAACCCGATGGCGCATTCTATGATAAAAAACACCACGCTGCACAAACTCTCCCGACGTTTAGCCCCACCAGCCAGATTTTTGTCTGTGCAGAAGAAGCCGTTGGCGCGGATTTACTCCGTCTGTTCGGCTATCGCCTCGGGTGTAATCCGTGCAACACCTCCAAGCCTCACAAAGTCTCCACACAACCATGTATTTATTCGACACTGTGTTGCGCGCATCTGAAAATCGCACAGTAGTACTTCAACTTCACAAAATAACTGTAATTTTAGCAGCAAATTTCCCCGATTGCGCAATCGGATAACAAAGGCCAAGTGATCAGTTACGCGATACCAAAAAAAACGTTAGCGATTAACTTTTACGATTTTAAATGTTTGCTTCTGCCCATCTGTTGTATACACAGTCAATAAATACAATCCTGATGAGCCAGAAATAGAGATTTTATCAAACGATTCTTTTTCTAATGTAACTGTTTTGCCAAGAGAATTAGTAAGTAGGATTCTTTCAATGCTAATGGAGTCATTCAAAACAATTGAAACCTCACCTGCAGTAACAGTAGGATAAACGCTAATGCTATTCTGAAAAAAACTCTCAGCATTAGACAAATTTTCATTAGCTAATTTTACGAACCAATAATCTGTTTCCCCTCTACAGTTCTCATTTTTCTCGCCAGATATTGAAGATCTAGAATTTCCACCTAATAGGTATTCATTTTCAGATGTCTTCTTTACACATTTGATACCGTCACCCTCACTTCCACCGATCGTCTTCTGCCAAAGAATATCTCCAAATTCATTGAGCTTTAAAAACCACATATCAGACGAACCTCTCGAACTTTCAGTTTTTTCTCCTGAAAGACCTGAATATGAAAGACCCGAGGCAATTAAAGTATTATCGTTATTTACATAAAGAGAATATAAAAAATCTCCCTCATCGCCTCCAATTGTTCTTTGCCAAATCTGATTACCATTTGCATCTAGCTTTAATAACCAAAAATCGGCAACTCCATAATTCCCAAAAGTTTTGTCCCCAGAAATTCCCGAGAACGAAAAGCCTCCAACATAAAAACCACCTTCATTATTCTCGATGATATCATTCACGTTATCAACATCACTTCCTCCAAAAGTTTTTTGCCACAAAATTTCACCGTTCGAATCTAATCTCAATATCCAGTAATCTTCACTTCCTCTACTATCTTCGGCTTTGTCATACCCCGCATTTGAAATTGAATTGCCTGCCAGAATATAACCTGAATCACTAGTTTGTCGCACAACAATTAAATCATCATAATCATCTCCGCCGTAAGTTTTCTGCCATTCAATATTGCCTTGTGCATCGAGCTTGAGTATCCAATAATCATAAGTAGGAAAAATCCCTCTTGCAATTTCACTTTTTTCTCCTGAAATACCCGATTGAGATAATCCACCAACTATGTAGCCACCATCACTTGTTTGCCTCAAAGTTCGCAGACCATCACTAGCGTCTCCGCCGATAGTTCTTTGCCATTCAATATTTCCACTAAAATCAAGCTTTACAATCCAATAGTCCGCAAATCCACGACAGTTTTCAGATTTTTCACCAGAAATATTTGATGTTGACCCACCTCCAATTATAACTCCTCCATCGCTGGTCTTGCACAAACTTCTTATGCCATCATCAAGGCTACCTCCAATAGTTCTTTGCCACAGTATCTGGCCAGAAGTATTTATAGATAGTAACCAACAATCATTACCTCCTCTCGAATTCTGTCCTTTCTCTCCTGAAATATTTGAGCCTGATATACCTCCTAAATAATAACCACTTTCATGGACGTCAATTTCATATATCGCATCATTTGCGCTACCGCCATAAGTTTTTTGCCATGCTATAGCAGGCTGTCCACTTACGGAAATCATATTCAATAGAAAAAAAATAAGAAGACTTAATTTCATTGTTATTGTTTGTAAATTACTTTTTCTTTAACAATACCAGTTTCAGTAATTTTCCTGAGAATATTACAGTATTGCCCACGCTGCGCAAAGATTCCCGACTTTGAGCTCTGATAAATGATCGAGTGTAGTAATGAGAAAACAACTGACAATTTGCCGAAAACTAGTTGAAATATTTAGTATTGGTCAGCAATAGATCATGACGACATCAGCTTCTGAATTTCAATTTTTAATGGCATCAAGTGTCTACTAATTATTACCCAAATCATGGAATTATCTATACTGTCATAAGCATGAACCAATCTATTTCTAAAACTAATGATTTGCTTATCATTTTCGATTTTGACTTCCGGTTCTAACTTTTTAAATCGGTTTAATGCTTCACCAATAATGGCTAACTGACGTTCGACAGCACTTTGAGTTTTTCGATCCTAATCGTATAGAGAAAAATCTTTAGCGTCAATAATAAATTCTTCTATTAATTCAATTGCCATTAAAATATCAGAAAGATACTTTGTGCTCTTTTCCATCATAGATTAATATTTTTGATGAATCTATACTTTTTCTAAGAATGGGATTTCTAATAGAAGAATTAGTTAATAAGTCGACTTTCCTTTGAAAGAAATTTTCAAATTTATCCCATAAATCTAATAGATTTTGTCCCCGTTTTATAGGATCTTTTGTGTTTAGTTCAACAAGTAAATCAATATCGCTAGATTCATCTTTAAATTTATCATTTGTGGCTGAACCAAAAGCATATAGTGTTTTTACATCATGACTTTTGCACAATGATAAAAACTCGTTGGGGTTAACTTTTATCGACTCTTTCATATTCATTGTGCTAAGATAGGAATTTTTAGTTTTGTAAGATATCTTAGTTGCGCAAACTCTCCCGACGTTTAGCCTCACCAGCCAGATTTTTGTCTGTGCAGAAGAACCCTTTAGCGCGGATTTACTCCGTCTGTTCGGCTATCGCCTCGGTTATAATCCGTGCAACACTTCCAAGCCTCCCAAAGTCTCGACACAACCATTTATTTATTCACCACTGTGTTGCGCTCATCTGAAAATTGCACAGCTGTACTTCAACTTCATAAAATAACTGTAATTTTAGCAGCAAATATCCCCGATTGCGCAATCGGATAACAAAGGCCAAGTGATCAGTTGGTGAACAGTAATATTAAAAAGTATACAATGAATAAAATAGCATTCATTACAGGAGCCACTTCCGGCATCGGCAAAGCCACCGCAGAAAAATTAGCGGCGAATGGCTATAACTTGATACTCTGTGGTCGTCGTGAAGAAAAGCTTGCTGAATTGAAAGTGCAATTGGAAAAGATGGTACAACTGCATACTCTGGTTTTTGATGTTCGAGACAACGAAGCAGTAAAAAAACAAATTGATAGTTTGCCTTCTGAATGGAAGAATATTGACATTCTGATCAATAATGCAGGAAATGCCCACGGACTCTCAAGCGTTGATGCAGGCGATACCGACGATTGGGATGCCATGATTGATGGGAATGTGAAAGGACTGCTATATGTTTCACGAGCTATCATACCACAAATGGTCGACCGAAAACACGGACATATCATCAACATCAGTTCTGTGGCAGGTAAACATACTTATACGAACGGCGCGGTTTATTGTGCCTCAAAGAAAGCTGTAGAAGCCATTAGCGAAGGAATGAGACATGATTTGACCCAACATGGGATCAAAGTAACAAACATTGCTCCCGGTGCAGTGGCCACTGAGTTTTCAGAGGTGCGATTTAAAGGCGATACAGCAAGAGCGCAAAAAGTATATGAAGGTTACGAGCCACTCCAAGCAAAAGACATCGCCGATATGATATTTTATGCTTTGCAAGTCCCAGACCATGTTACCATTGCTGATGTGACCATTTATGCGAAAGCGCAATCAGCGCCCACCAATATTTATCGGAAGTAATTAGAACTTCTTAGGCTCGGGAGTTCAGGTAGGCGTGTCCGGCGAAGATTTACTTCGTCTTTTGATTAACACACGGGTATAACACGTGCCTCTCATAAACAAAAAAAACCGCATCAACAGCGGTTTATATCAAATCAAAAAGTCAAATTTTACCCTCTTAAAGTCATACAATTCAAAGAGAAGCGCGTCCAGGGGCGCAGCATCAATACCCGACATACTCTGTAATCTCCAATCCATAACCAATCATACCTACGCGTTTGGTGTGTTCTGTATTAGAAATCAAGCGTATTTTGGAAATGTCTAAGTCATGCAAGATTTGCGCGCCTATCCCAAAGTCTTTCGCATCCATTTTAATCTGAGGTGCTTTGAAAATTCCTTTGGCTTGCAACGATTTCAATTCACCGATTCGATTGAGCAGATTTGAGGTTTGCATTTCCTGGTTGATAAAGAGAATTGCTCCGCGGCCTTCGTCGTGTAGCAGTTGAAACATATCATCGAGTTTCTTGTCGGCATTGTTGGTCAACGTTCCCAAAATATCATTGTTCACCAAAGTCGAATTGATTCTGGTCAAGATGGGATCGCCGATAGCCCAAGAACCTTTTGTCAGTGCTATATGCACTTGTTTATTTGTCGTTTGCTCATAAGCTCTCAAGCGGAACTTTCCAAAGCGAGTCTCTACATCAAAATCCTCTTTCTTGACAATCAGGCTGTCGTGTTGCATCCTGTAGGCCACAAGGTCTTCGATAGAAACAAGTTTCAGGTCGAATTTCTTGGCCACTTCTACCAATTGAGGTAATCGCGCCATGCTTCCATCTTCATTCATGATTTCGACAATGACACCGGCAGCTTTAAATCCGGCTAGTCGAGCAAAATCAATGGCTGCTTCTGTATGTCCGGTTCTTCTGAGTACACCACCTTGTTTCGCAATGAGTGGAAAAATATGACCCGGTCTTGCAAGATCGTGGGGTTTGGTGTTGGGGTCGGTCAGTGCTAAGACGGTCTTGGCACGGTCGGAAGCAGAAATTCCGGTGGTAACACCATGACCACGTAAATCTACAGATACAGTGAAAGCGGTTTCCATTGGGTCGGTATTGTTGTGCACCATGGCATGTAATCCGAGTTCTTTACAACGATTTTCGGTCAACGGGACACATATCAAACCGCGACCGTGCGTCGCCATAAAATTGATCATGTCCGGCGTTACCTTTTCTGCTGCGGCCAGAAAATCGCCTTCGTTTTCTCGATCTTCATCATCAACTACAATAATAACTTTTCCCTGCCGAATATCTTCAATGGCTTCTTCTATTGTGTTGAGCTTTATTTTTTCAGGTTCCATAGTTTATGCGTTGTTGGACGGCAGTATTTTTTTGATGAATTTCTGGAATGGCGTCAATATTAAATCCATATTAACCAAGCCGATATCATTCGTTGCTCTGTAAGTCAATAAAATTGCTAAAGGAGCCAATATCATTGTTGAAAGCCAACAGCCCAAGAAAGGGGAAATGCCGTTTTCCTGCGCCACTTTTTTACCGAAGGTATTCACGAAATGAAAGATGATAAAGATTGTCACTGCGAAAACAATCGGTAATCCTAGTCCACCTTTGCGAATGATTGCGCCAAGTGGTGCACCGATGAAGAACATCAGCAAACATGATAGGGCAATGACAAATTTATCGTAAAAGGCAATCCAATGTTCATTGATGACTTCAATCTTATCCTCCAACTCATATTTGTAGCTGTCAACGGTAAAATTATTGTTTGTGGCGTAATTCGAGGCAATTCCCAAGATCGCAAGTTTTTCTTCAGGAGTTTCCTTCGCTAGCAAGTCGATATGAGTGTTTTTTATCGTACTGGTTTTGCTTGCTTTGGATGGCGTGATTCCGATTCTTTGATACAAATTATCTGAAATGGAAACCACATCTTTTTTGAAGCTGATATTTAAGGAATCAAGAGTGTAAAGCAGCTCGCTGATGGTTAGCATTCGATCGGTATTCTTAATTTGCTGATCTTCTTCCGATTCGGCGTTGAGCTTCGTTAAATCGATATTGATGATATATTTTTTGAATGAACTCTTAGCAAAGGGAAGTTTCTGTCGGTCTTCGTATTTTTTAGGAACAAGATCTTC
>CANHBE010000037.1 GCA_947458575.1 Flavobacteriaceae bacterium
ACTTTCTCTACACATTGGTCGACCGCTTCGCAAGCTTTTATGGCGGCTTTCATATCGCCTGTATGTCCGACCATATCGCCATTTGCAAAATTGAGACAAACAAAATCAGCTTCTCCTTTTTCTAGTTCAGGCACCAAAGCATCGGCAAGTTCAAACGCACTCATTTCCGGCTTCAAGTCGTACGTGGCTACCTTTGGTGAGTTTTTTAGAATTCGGGTTTCGCCAGAAAAAGGTAATTCTCTTCCGCCTGAAAAGAAAAAAGTCACATGAGGATATTTTTCTGTTTCAGCAATTCGAATTTGTTTTTTGTGGTGTTTTTCCAGCACTTCTCCTAATGTTTCGGTGATATTGTCTTTGTTATAAATTACCTTGACATTTTGGTAGGTTTCGTCGTAGTTTGTAAGTGTGACATAGTACAATTTTAGCTTATGCATGTTTAACTCATGCATATCTTTTTGAGACAAAACTTCAGTAAGTTCCCTACCGCGATCGGTTCTGAAATTGAAGAAAATGACAACGTCGTTTTCTTGGATTGTTGCGATTGGTTCCTGATTTGAATCTACAGCGACGATTGGCTCTAGAAATTCGTCGGTGATGTTTTTTTGATAGCTTTCAATGATTGACTGTGTTATATTTTGTGTTTGTGTTCCGATGCCATTAACAAGCAGATCATATGCTTTTTTTACTCGTTCCCAGCGTTTGTCGCGGTCCATTGCGTAATAGCGACCGATTACTGTTGCGATTTTTGTGTTGGTATTTGCAATGTGCTTTTCAAGTTGTTCGATATAAGAAGCGCCTGATTTTGGATCTACATCACGGCCATCAGTAAAAGCGTGAATGAATACTTTTTTCAAACCGAACTCCATACTCGCATCGATGAGTCCACGCAAATGAGAAGTATGAGAATGCACGCCACCATCTGAAACCAAGCCGAGAAAATGAACATTAACCTGCTTGTCCTTTGCGTATTGAAAGGCTTCAACTAGCACAGGCTCTGCGCTCAGTGTTTTGTGTTCGACGGCTAGATTGATTTTCGCCAAATCTTGATAAACGATTCGTCCGGCGCCTAGGTTCATGTGGCCCACCTCTGAGTTTCCCATTTGTCCTTCAGGCAACCCAACGTTGAGTCCATCGGTGCGCAAAAGCGCATTGGGATATTTTTGATAAAGTCCGTTTATGAATGGAATATTCGCATTATCGATAGCCGATACTTTTGGGTCGGGCGATTTTCCCCAACCGTCGAGTATCATTAAGATTACTTTCTTATTCATATTATAGTAGGTAAAGATGCGTGAAGGCATTTGTTTGTCGTTGTGCTTGCGTTTGTGATTTTAGCCCTGATGGCAGCGGCATCCTTTTGTGCCGTTGTTCGGCACGAAAGATATAGCGTACAGCAGGAAATAGCTACAAAAATAAACAATATTACTTCTTTTTGAAGTAGTTGTAGTCTATAAAGTACCGAACGCTAATTGAAAAAATGTGATTTAGGTTGTCGTTATTGACTGCGTTTCTGAAGTTGCTTTCGATATTTCTCGTAAATTCTCTTTCGAACAGTGAACTATTGTTTCGGTAGAGCACTGTCACTTGACTTCCGGGAGCAAACCACCAATTGTATGATAAGTCAAAATTAAAAAGATTGAGGTTTTGGTTTAGATTGCCGGTATAACTGAGATTCGGCAATACTGAGCCATCAGCTTGGAGGCTGAGGAACTCTCGGTTGGTCACATACGACCAATAGTGACGAGCTAGTAGATTGATATTCATTCGGTTATTGACGGAATATTTGCCTTGTATTGTATTGGTGTAAGTTATGATGTCGCGTCTGGCAAAGACATAATCATCTCCGTCTTTTTTGAATGTGTTTCCGATATTTGCGTTGAGTCGAGAAAAGTCGAATTCGTAGATTAGCGATAATCGGTCGTTGAATCGATACCGTGGACTAACATACACGCCGTATTTTAGTCGGTTGTCTTCATTGAAAATCAAAAATGTTGGATTAAAATCGAGAGCGAATTTTCGATTGTAATTGGAAGAGAAGAAGAACCAGAAATCGACATTCGCGGGAATCGCCAGAAATTGGTTGTCGTTTATCGAAAGTGGTTCGTAGAAATCGAATACTTTGAGTGGCCTCATTCGAAGACCGGCGCCATAGTAGTCATTTAGTTTGTCGGTTGAATTTACACTAAGATTTGTGGCAAATGCTTGTAATTTTCCTGTTCTGTTTTCGAATTCTGAATCGGCATTTAAGAAGATGTTAAATGAGTTGAATCGTTTTGTAGGGTTGATGATTCGGTAGCTTGCTTCACCGCTTAGCGCATGGTAATGCGTGCGAAAGTTAATGCCTAAATCATTGATGTCATAATCTCTAGAAATATACTGTCCGGTTCCTCTAAAGCGATATTTTCCGCTGGTTTCGGCAAAAGACAGGGAAGTGTTATAGCCTTTTTTGTCTTCCAATTGGAAATCATCATTGATGTAACTATACTTAAAATCACCTTTCAGATTGAACGTGTTTTTTTTGGTGTTGAGGTCGAAGACTCCTGCGGTAACATTAGCATCTCGGAATGAACCGCTTCGTGTCACGTTCGTATTGATGAGGGAAACCGAGGAGTTTGTTCGAAAGCGCTGGTCTACCACCATTATGTTGTAGTTTGAAAGTGGTTGCAAGGTTTCCAGTCTCGTTGCGTTGTTATCTGTATTTCGAATTTGAACACTGGTGTTTTCTGTAATTGCATTTAAAACACCTATGCCCAAGCCTTTTTTTGTCCGTCCCGAAATTTTGAGTGCATTAATCAATTGGATTGCGTTTGGCTCTTCAACAACTTCTTCGTTTTCTGTCGTTTCAAACTTTTTTGCCTCACCGATTCTGCGGGAATAAACCAGATTCCCGATATTGAAAACATCTGTTCCTTCGGTAAAGAAAGGGCGGTTTTCGTTGAATTGTTGTTCGAATGGGCCTAAGTAAAGTTCAACATTATCAAATTTGGTTTGACCAAAATCGGGTACTAGAATGGCATCTAAGGTAAATGCATCACTGATTCCGTATTTGATGTCTAGTCCGCCTTTGAATTCGCCCCGTGTTTTCTGGTTACTGTTGCTGTTGAGGTAAAATGAAGAATAGGGAATAAGAAATAATCTGGTTGGTGTTTTGATGTGGTCAATGCCATGAAGTAGCCCTGACTGAGCACTTTCATTATCGATTTTTGCGTCGATAAAGTTCCATGTAAATGATTGTCGGTCTCTACGGATCTCTCGGTAAAAATTGATGCCCCAAGTTTGTTTTTCTGCTTTAGAAAATCTGAGTGCGGCGTATGGGATTTTGATTTCGGCGGCCCATCCGTAATCGGTTGAAACTACTTCGCTGTCCCAGATAGCATCCCAGGTAAAATCTTCGCCGTCTTTGTTGGTGAATATGCAGTCGATTTGAACGCCTGCAGCGCTCACAAAAAACCGGAAGTCTTGTTGCATATCATTGAGACCATTGATAAAAATACCAAAATGATCTGCTGTTCCAAAGTTATCTCGTAGTCTGATTTCGCGCAAAATTTTGGAAGGTTCATCGTCATACAATTTTGCTGCAATGAATATGGCATCATCGTTATAGGCGACTTGGACTTCGGTTTTTTTGTTGCTGTCGATGGGTTTTCCGTTGTCGGGGAAGAACATGACAAAGTCGGTTGCGATTGGCGCGTATTCCCAAATAGGTTCGTCAAATTTTCCGTCGATTGTAATGTTACCTGAAGCGACTGCGTTTAAAGTCTTTTTTTGACTGTAAGCTTTTACCATTAAAAACAGTGACAAAAAAAGTAAATGGCAGGTAGTTTTACTCATACAAGACGGCAAATTTATATCACAAAAATAGGTAATAAATTCATTAACACAAGGCAATTGCAATTTTTGTGATGGATGGTCGTTAGAGTGCTATCGTTTTCTAAATGGTGATTTTTTTGTAAGGTTATACTGAGCAAGACGTGCATTTCGTCGATTATTTGTGCCTTTTAAGGAATTATTAAGACAGAAAACTTGATTTGGTCAGTCTTGTTGATTTATATTTGGCCACCCAAGTCTAACAACAAACTAGTGCTAAAATTATGAAATACAGATTATTGCCCCTTGTTTTATTCTTCTTGTTTTCGTTTACTACGAATAATAAAATCAAATCATACACGCTTGACAAAGTTGGTTCAAAGGTTTCTTCAGTAGAGATTGAAGCGGAATCTTTATACAGTCAACTTAGAGGAAATCAATTTTCGCTACCAACTTGTGAATCATTCACCGAGGCAATCACCGGTTTCTACCAATTCAAGGAAAGAGGATTGATTCAAAAAGATTTATTGACAATTATAGATTTTAGCTTGTCTTCAAATGTGAAGCGACTTTGGATTATTGATATGGCCACTAAAAATGTATTGATGAACACTTATGTTTCGCATGGCAGAAATACGGGAGAGGAATTTGCGAATTCGTTTTCCAATGAGAATTCATCTTTCAAAAGCAGTTTGGGTTTTTACACAACGGCAGAAGTTTATCAGGGAAAACATGGACTTTCTTTGAAATTAGATGGCCAAGAAAAAGGTGTTAATGACAAGGCGAGAGCTCGTGGCATCGTGATGCATGCAGCCGATTACGTTTCGCCTGAGTTTATTAAGAACAATAAGCGATTGGGAAGAAGTCAAGGTTGTCCTGCCGTACCGGTCGAGTTAACCCCGCAAATTGTAGATATGATCAAAGACAAGTCTTGTCTTTTTATTTATCACCCATCGCGTACCTATAAAGGCGACTACAAAACTATCCTATAATTTCGTTTTTTTAAATCTCTTGAACATCACATAGTGCAGTCCGATAGGGATTATTTCGAATATCGGTCCTATCTTTTCAAATGTTAGTTTTTCATAAAAACCGATGGCTATTTGTCTGGCATTGAACCAGATCAAAAAATCCTCTTCATTGCCCAAAAGGTCTATTGCTTTTTTTACGAGCGCAGCACCGTAGTTATTTTTTCTATGACTTTCTAAAACTGCCATTCCTCTAATTTGAAATTGTTTTGAATCTTCGAATAGTTCATTTCGTGTTTCAAAAACCGATATGATTCCAACCATCACATGATTTTCGAACAAGCCCAGATGAAAGGTAGTTTCAGCGTCATCGTTTGGATAGATGCATTTTTCAATAGGCTCATTTTTTCGCAGAATTTGGTGCCTGATTGGATAGGTTTCTGTGGCAGTAATTTTTCTTATTTCAATCATGAGTGTGTTTCCGTATTTTTTTGATAAGAGTGGTGTGATAGTGAGCAATGTATTTTGGAAAGTAAGCAATAGCAAAGAAAAAAATATTTTTATTAAAAAAAATTTGCAGATGGATAAACTTATTATTTATATTTGCACCACCAAAAAAAGAAAGAGTTAAAACGTCAAGTTTTCTGTTTCTTTTGAAGGAAATGCGGAAGTAGCTCAGTTGGTAGAGCTCCAGCCTTCCAAGCTGGTTGTCGCGAGTTCGAGCCTCGTCTTCCGCTCAGAAAAAAACCTCAAGTGAAAGCTTGAGGTTTTTTTATTTTATGATTTCTAGTTTTTCAGGAGGTCTGAAGTATTAAACCGCCACAATTCCCTTAATATGCGGATGTGGTTCATAGCCTTCCAAAGTAAAATCTTCGTAAGTAAAGTCGAATATGTTTTTTACAGCCGGATTCAATTTCATACGAGGTAACGGTTTCGGTTCACGAGATAATTGCAATTCTAACTGCTCCAAATGATTATTGTAAATATGTGCATCACCAAAAGTGTGAATAAACTCGCCCGGTTGAAGTTCTGTTACTTGTGCAATCATCATCAGCAAAAGTGCGTAAGATGCAATATTGAAAGGAACACCTAAGAATATATCAGCGCTTCTTTGGTATAATTGGCATGACAGCTTCCCGTCGGCTACATAAAACTGAAAAAAAGCGTGGCAAGGTGGTAAGGCCACTTTTCCGTTGGCCACATTCTCGGCAAATGATTTGGATGTATCCGGTAAAACCGATGGATTCCAAGCAGAAATCAACATCCTACGGCTATTTGGATTGGACTTCAAAGTCTCGATTAATTCTGTAATCTGATCGATTTCTTTATTGTCCCAATTGCGCCATTGTTTTCCATAAACCGGTCCTAAATCACCGTTTTCATCTGCCCATTCATCCCAGATTCTTACGCCATTTTCGTTGAGGTACGAGATGTTAGTATCGCCTTTCAAAAACCACAACAACTCATAGATAATCGACTTTAAGTGCAGTTTTTTCGTGGTAACCATTGGGAAAACTTCGTTCAAATCGAATCGCATTTGGTAGCCGAATACACTGATGGTTCCGGTGCCTGTTCGGTCGCCTTTTTGCGTGCCATTTGTTAGTACGTGTTTAACTAAATCGTGGTATTGTTTCATTGTTGATGTTTAATCGTTGGTTTGTTTAACCGTTTAACCGTTTAACCGTTGATTCGTAATATAGATGGAACTAATAAACGACACTACGATTAAACTTTATTTAGCCTTCTCTTTTCGAAATCTCATCTCGGATTTTGGCTGCTTTTTCGTAGTCTTCATCGCGAACGGCGCCTTCGAGCAGTTCATAAAGTTCGGACAAACTATGTTTGGTGTAGGTTTCTCCTGATTGGTTGCTTTCCTCCATACCAAAAGTCTCCGGCGAAGAAAGTACGCCTTCTATATCATCTTCCTCCTTTGCGGCCTCTAAAGCATTGCCCTTCAAATATATTCCTGCTTTGTCTAAGATGTTTTTGTACGTGAATATAGGCGCATTGAAACGCAGCGCAAGGGCGATGGCATCAGAAGTTCTGGCATCGATTATTTCTTCTATTTTATCACGCTCGCAAATGATGCTTGAGTAAAATACACCATCGACCAATTTATGAATAATGACCTGCTTCACGACAATGTCGAATCGCTCAGCGAAATTCTTGAAGAGATCGTGGGTTAACGGACGTGGTGGTTTTATTTCTTTTTCTAAGGCGATGGCTATGGATTGCGCTTCAAAAGCTCCAATGACGATAGGTAATTTGCGTTCTCCGTCTACTTCATTGAGGATTAAAGCGTACGCACCATTCTGAGTTTGACTGTACGAAATCCCTTTGATAGTTAATTTTACTAAACTCATAGCGACAAAAATACAATGAATTGTGATAATGTACCAACATATTTTTGCGATACACCTCAAAAAAAAAAGGCTATCTAAACAATCACTATTCAGATAGCCTTTGATAGGCACAATTTATAAAAAATATTAGTTCTGAGCTTTAAAACTCTTAATTTTTTCTGTCAATCTCGGCACAATGTCAAATGCGTCACCAACGATACCATAATCGGCAACCTTAAAAAATGGCGCTTCAGCATCTGTGTTGATGACTACTTTCACTTTAGACGAATTGATTCCTGCAATATGTTGTATCGCTCCAGAGATTCCAACAGCAATATACAAATTGGTCGCCACAGGTTTTCCGGTTTGACCTACATGTTCCCCATGAGGTCTCCAACCCAAATCAGAGACTGGCTTTGAGCAGGCTGTTGCTGCTCCTAATGTAGAGGCTAATTCTTCTATCATGCCCCAGTTTTCAGGACCTTTCAATCCGCGTCCTGCCGAAACAACAATATCTGCGTCAGCTATTGTTACTTTCCCGGAAGATTTCTCAATAGACTCCACCTTTACACCAAAATCGCTATCGCTAATACTCGGATTGAAGTCCTCTGTCGTCATACTAGCGTTATTTTCGACAATGCCATAAGAGTTCTTAGCGATACATAAAACTTTTACGTCGGTCGTTATTTCTGTGATGTTGAACGCTTTATTTGAGAAAGCAGTTCTCTTTACTTGAAAAGGAGTAGTGCTTACCGGCAAATCAACAACGTTCGAGGCAAAACCGGCTTCTAAGGCAACCGCCACTAACGGCGCCAAATACATACTGTCGGTAGTCGACGACAATAAAACCAATTTGGTGTTTTCTTGTTGAGCCGCTTGCTTAACTGCCTGGGCAAAAGCTTTTGCAGTAAATCCGTTTAGTTTGTCATTGTTGATTTTGAGGACTTTATCCACCCCATATTTTGACAATTCAGAAACATCACCCGCATTTACCGTTAATGCTGTGACTGAAGTGCCGAGATCACCGGCTACTTTTTTGGCGTAAGAAGCCAATTCGAAAGCTACTTTTTTGAATTTTCCCTCTGCAGATTCTGCGTAGATTAGTATGGACATCTTTTTAAAGTTTATCTGTTTTTTTTATTTTTTTTATTTTTTTTGGCGTTCCCTGCGGGTCAGGCTTTTCGCTACAATCTTTTGTTTTGGTCACCTCTCGAAACGCCGGGTGAAATCTTTCAAAACAAAAGGATTTTCGCTACAATCCTTAACGCGAATGATCTTCTACTAGATGACTTTTGCTTCGTTGTGCAAAGCATTTATCAATCCGTCTAAATCGTCAGCTGCAAATAACTTCACCGCCGATTTTGGTGCCGGTTTTTCAAACTTCACGGCTTTTGTATCGTTGTTCGCTGAAACTGCCTCCAAAACGGTCAAAGCTTTTGTACGGGCCGTCATAATGCCACGCATATTTGGGATGCGCAAGTCTTTCTCTTCTACCAAACCTTTTTGTCCACCGATAATCAACGGCAACGAGGTAGACACGATTTCTTTTCCGCCATCGATTTCTCTCGCAGCTTTTGCTGAAGTTCCATCTACTGTCAAGTCGATACAACTGTTTACGAAGTTGTACCCCAACAAACCGGCGACCATTCCGGGAACCATTCCGCCATTGTAATCTAAAGATTCTTTTCCGGCAATGATTAAATCATAACCACCATTCTTAATTACTTCTGCCAATTGCTTAGCCACAAAGAAACCATCTGTCGGTTCAGCATTCACACGGATTGCTTCATTAGCTCCAATCGCTAGTGCCTTTCTTAAAGTTGGCTCTGTGTCTGGTCCGCCAACATTGACAACCGTCACGTGAGCACCTTGTTGCTCTTGAAACCAGATTGCCCTTGTCAAACCAAATTCGTCATTAGGATTGATTACAAACTGTACACCGTTGGTATCAAATTGGGAATCACCATTGGTAAAATTGATCTTCGAAGTTGTATCAGGAACATGACTAATGCAAACTAATATTTTCATAGGTATAAGGTTGTTTGATTGAAAAATGTGGCGCAAAATTAGGATATTAATTTGAATAATTTACTATGCTTGCATACTATTTTTTCATATTTACAACGATTTCGTAGCCCCGATAGAAGCGGCATCCTTTTTTTTAACTCTGAAAGGGTTTCAAACCCTTTCAGAGTTAAAAAAAAGATAGAGCGGATAGCGGGAAATTGCTCCCAATTATTTTCCAAATAATTATGTTTTTTGCTATCGAAATTTATTTATTTTTGCGATTCAAAATTTTACCGCTACGGATTTTTTACGGTAACAAACAGCAGCGGAAAAACCAATAAATAGACAAATTTATGAGGACGATACAATTTAGAGAAGCGATAGCTGAGGCAATGAGTGAGGAAATGCGCCGTGACGAATCAGTGTACTTGATGGGTGAAGAAGTGGCGGAGTACAATGGTGCTTACAAAGCATCTAAAGGAATGCTCGACGAGTTTGGTCCAAAACGTGTAATCGACACTCCAATTGCCGAACTTGGTTTTGCGGGAATTGCGGTAGGATCAGCGATGAATGGTTGTCGACCGATCGTAGAATATATGACTTTCAATTTCTCATTGGTTGGAATCGATCAGATTATCAATAATGCCGCAAAAATGCGTCAAATGTCTGCTGGACAGTTTCCAATGCCGATGGTTTTTCGCGGTCCGACAGCATCAGCCGGACAGTTGGGTGCTACACACTCTCAAGCGTTTGAAAACTGGTTTGCTAACACACCGGGTTTGAAGGTAGTTGTGCCATCTACAGTTTATGATGCAAAAGGACTATTGAAGTCGGCAATCAGAGATAATGATCCGGTTATTTTTATGGAATCTGAGCAAATGTATGGCGACAAAGGAGAAGTGCCAGAAGGAGAATATACGATTCCACTAGGCGTGGCTGACATCAAAAGAGAAGGTACAGACGTAACCATTGTTTCGTTTGGAAAAATAATCAAAGAGGCTCATATTGCAGCAGACGAGTTAGCACAAGAGGGTATTTCATGTGAAATTATCGATTTGAGAACTGTGCGTCCAATGGATTACGATGCTATCCTCAATTCGGTAAAAAAGACTAATCGTTTGGTGGTTTTGGAAGAAGCTTGGCCTTTTGCAAGTGTGGCGTCTGAAATAACGTATATCGTGCAAGAACGCGCTTTTGATTATTTGGATGCACCAATTCAACGAATTACAACTGCTGACACACCCGCTCCGTATTCTCCAACTTTGTTGAAAGAATGGTTGCCAAATTCAGGAGACGTGATTAAGGCAGTGAAGAAAGTGATGTACAAAAACAATTAATAATTTCGGCAGCAATATTTCGGCTCTCGTTTTCCCTATTAATTGACAATTAAATAGATATATTTGGAACTTCATCAAATAAAATTTGGTGAAGTTTTTTAGCTTATGACAAAACAGTTTTTACTCTTCCTATTCGCCATGTTATCGCCATTGCTGTTGGCTCAAACCAAAGTAAGTGGCGTCGTTGTAGACAACGGCAATCAGCCAATTCCTTATGCTAATGTGACCTTTAAAAATTCAACACAGGGTACAGTTACGAATGAAGACGGTCGCTTTTATTTGGAATCTGACAAGACCTACAAGGTGCTGCAGGTTTCCTTTATGGGCTTTGAAACCAAAGAAGTTAATTTACCCAAACAGGTAAATTACGATTTTAAAATTGTACTGAGTGACGGACAGAAACTAAAGGAAGTTGTGGTTTATTCTGGAAAGACATCCAAGAAGAACAATCCCGCTTTAGATATTTTGAGAAAAATTTGGGAACGCAAACGCAAAAATGGTTTGAATATGTTCGACCATTATCAGATGGAGAAGTATGAGAAAGTTGAATTTGACATGAATTCGATCGACAGCGCCTTTATGAAAAAAAAGTTATTTAAAGGTATGGAGTTTATCTTCAAGCAAGTCGATACGTCAAAGATTACCGGGAAAACCTACTTGCCCATCTTTATCAATGAAGCGCTGTCGGATGTTTACGGCGATAACGTTCACAAAAAAGTAAAAGAGATTCTGAAAGCCAATAAGAACTCCGGATTCGATACCAACCAACAATTAATTGCCTTCATCAAAGACCTGTATTCTGATTATAATATCTACAGTAATTATATCACTTTCTTCGATAAGAGTTTTACCAGTCCATTGTCGAGAACAGGAATCGACGTGTACAATTATGTGCTTACGGATACAGCCTACATCGATAAGAAATTGTGTTATAACATTGTTTTTTATCCTCGGCGTAAGAACGAATTAACTTTTAAAGGCGATTTTTGGGTGAATGATACGACCTGGGCAATCAAAAATATTAATATGGCGGTAACCAAAAGCGCTAATATTAACTGGGTAAAAGACATTTATATAGAGCAAGAATTTGAGGTGTTGAACGATTCTATCTTTTTGCTGACCAAAGATTATATGATGTCAGATTTTGCGTTGAACAAAAGAGAAAAATCTAAGGGCGTTTATGGTAAACGAACGACTTATTTCAGAAACCACCAATTTAATCAAGAGAAACCGCTCGACTTCTTTAAGCAGGAAGTAAACAATAACGACCCGTCAGTTTATGTGAAGCCTGATGAGTATTGGGCTGAGAATCGATTCGAAAAACTATCGAAAGATGAATTGGGCGTTTACAAAATGCTCGACACATTGAAGACTGTCAAGAAGTTCAAAAGGCTTTATGATCTCGTCGCCATTATCGGAAGTGGTTATATTCCGCTTGGTAGCGGGAAAGTTGAATATGGATCGATTTATTCAACCATCGGAAATAACGATGTTGAAGGCATTCGAATAAGAGGCGGTCTTCGTACTTACTTTGGTGCAAACGATCCCTGGCGATTACAGGGCTATCTTGCCTATGGGTTGAAAGACAATGTAGTTAAGTATGGAATCTCCGGAAAATATATGCTCAACAAGAAGAATAGGTTAATAATATCAGGAGGTAACCGACGGGATGTCGAACAAATTGGTGCAAGTCTCACTACAACGAATGACGTTTTAGGGAGAAGTTTTGCGTCGTCTGCGTTACTCACTACCGGGAATAATGGCAAACTGACCAATATCAATCTTTCTGCCGTCGCATTAGAGATTGAACCGGTCAGAAATTTGACTTTCCAAGCCGGATTCACCTATAGAACTTTAGTGTCTGCTTCTTCAACATTTAGCTTGGATTATTTTACTGATGAGTCATTCACGACGACTAAAAGTGATGTCATTCAACCTGAGGCGAATTTGCAAGTTGATTATACGCCAAAACGTAAAGTGGTTGGTTACGGCGTGGAGCGCAACGAAGTTGATAGTCCATATACTCGTGTTTTCTTTAATTACAGCCGTGGCTATCGGGGTTTTATGAATGGTGATTTCTCCTATAATAAATTTCAACTTTACTATAAACAACCCATCATTATTGGTGCAATTGGGCGCACTTACCTGATTTCAGAATTTGGAAAGACCGTTGGAAAAGTGCCTCTGGGTTTATTGAGTGTCGTACCGGGGAACCAAACTTATTTTGCGATAGAGAATACCTTTAATAATTTGAATTTTTATGAATTTGTGACCGATCAATATGCTACATTTCAGTGGATCCACAATTTTCAAGGAAAGTTATTCGCAAGAGTTCCGTTACTGCGCAAATTAAACTGGAGAGAAATTATAGGATTCCGCGGTGTTTACGGAACTGTTTCCGACGAAAATAGAGCAATCAATGCATCAGGTTTAGTTTATCATGCTCCTGAGGATTTTTATTGGGAGTATAGCGCTGGAATTGGAAATATTTTCAAAGTCTTGCGTATTGACTTCTCGTGGCGTGGAAATTATTTGAATATGCCTGACGCAAATAGGTTCACTATTAAGGCTGCTATCGGAATTTATTTCTAAGGGTAGTTTTGCGAAATGCGAATCTTGATTTTTGTCAACCTTTGCAGATATTCATACCTATAATTCTGGCTAGGCTTGCTTTGAATGTCAATCGAACTAAATAGAAAAACTGGCATCGCTACCTATTTATAATCCGTTGCTTGTAATTATGAAAGAGGCTTTCGATTTTCTAATTTCCAAGGAACCTGTTTTTGAACAGATTGCAGGTGCCTACGGACTTCCGACTGTTCCATCCAGACCCCAAGGATTCGAGACAATGGTCCTTTTAATTCTGGAACAGCAAGTTTCTATTAATTCTGCAAAAGCTGCTTTCTTGAAGTTGCGATCAAAAGCCATAGAAATTAAGCCGGAGCAACTGCTTCAACTTTCCGATGAAGCGTTTCGTGAAGCTGGAATTAGCAGGCAAAAGACATTATATATCAAAGGATTGTCAAAAACGGTTCTTTGCAATGAACTTGATTTTACAAATTTATTAGCGACAGACCCCGACCTTGTTCGCAGTCAATTGTTGAAAATTAA
>CANHBE010000038.1 GCA_947458575.1 Flavobacteriaceae bacterium
AAGCCGGTTGCTGAGCAAGAAATTGGTTTTGCGCTATTGCAAGAAGTAGTGGCTTACGCTGAAACTTCCATGTCAAGAAGGAAGTTCTTGTTGCATTACTTCGGGGAAGAATTCGACAGCGAAACCGGAGATGGATGTGACATGGATGACAATGTACGCAACCCTAAAACGAAAGTTGAAGCAAAGGATCAAGTAGTCAAACTACTCGAAGTGGTTCGTGATACAAAACATTTATACAAATCGAAGGAAATTATTTATACACTTATCGGTCGTGTAAATGCTGTCATCAATGCTCACAAAACAGATGCACAACCCTTCTTTGGTTCAGGTAAAGACTTTGAAGAGCGCTATTGGATGGCATTAATTCGACAGGTATTGGTTGACGGGCTATTGTCGAAAGATATTGAAAGCTACGGTATTCTAAAGGTAACAGAAAAAGGATCTGATTTTGTGAAGAATCCAACTTCATTCATGATGTCAGAAGACCACGAATACAACGAAAATGAAGATGAGGCAATCGTAACTGCAGCAAAATCCTCCGGAACTGCGGATGAAGCATTGATGAGTATGTTGCGGGATCTGCGCAAGAAAGTAGCGAAGAAATTAGGAGTGCCTCCTTTTGTCGTTTTTCAAGACCCATCATTAGAAGATATGGCTTTGAAGTATCCAATATCAATTGATGAATTGACCAACATTCATGGTGTCGGAGAAGGTAAAGCAAAAAAGTACGGAAAAGAGTTTGTGGAGTTAATTAGCCGCTATGTAGATGATAATGATATCATTCGTCCTGATGATCTTGTGGTAAAATCTACCGGTGCAAATTCTACCAACAAACTTTACATCATTCAAAACATTGACAGGAAATTATCACTAGAAGATATTGCTGCAGCCAAAGGAATGAATATGGATGCACTGATCAAGGAGATGGAACAAATTGTATATTCAGGAACTAAACTTAATATTAAATATTGGATTGACGAGCTCCTTGATGATGATCAACAGGAGGAAATTCAGGATTACTTCATGGAATCTGAATCAGACAAAATCGAAGAAGCGCTCAAAGAATTTGACGGTGAATACGATATTGACGAACTCCGATTGATGCGCATCCGTTTTATTAGTGAGGTAGCAAATTAGAATAATGTCAATTTTCCGCTGAATAAATTTCTCCTCGATGAGGTCGGAGTCGGTCGCGAACACTAATCATCATGTCTTCGTTTACAACCATGTAGGCTATGGAGTGCATTTCATTGATGTGTTCGAAGCCGGTAATATTCAGTTCAATTTTTTCCATTTGAATATATTCTTTTAAATGAATTTCATGATGCTCAGCGGTTTTTGCTGCGACTGGACCTCGGAAATCCCAAATAAGTTTGATTTGCTTTGACATTTTTTGTGCAAATTTACTGTTCTAACAAATATATTTTGATACTTTTGAAAAAAAACTAAAAATATGAAAAACAATTACTTACCAAATTTTGCTTCTATTAAGATTGTAGTTTTGTTATTTTTTTCTATCCATCTACAAGCTCAAAACGATTATACTGTATCGGCCATTCCACATCAGGTTTATGTCGGATCAATTCCGGTTCAAGGTACTTCCGACGATACTTTTTCTGCACCGATACCGCTTGGTTTTGATTTTTATTTCTATGGAGGTATGTATAATCAAGTGAATGTGAGTACTAACGGATATATTAGTTTTAATCCTCAAGCGCAGGGAACGAACTCTCCTTGGTCTTTTAATACCACAATTCCGAATGCAAATTTTCCGGTAAAGAATGCTTTTTTTGGGTGTTATCATGACTTAAATAATTCAAATGCTGAAGGAACTATAACATACACAATACTTGGAAGTGCTCCTTATAGAAGACTTGTAGTTTTGTTCGACAATCAATCCCATTTCTCATGCACCGCACTAAAGAGCTCATTTCAAATGATTTTATATGAAACGCTCAATATTCTAGACGTTCAATTGATCGAAAAAGAAGTTTGTAATTCTTGGAATGGTGGTAACGCTGTAACCGGAATTATCGACGCTACAGGACTTATTGCTTACACACCAGTCAATAGAAATACAGGTCAATGGACGGCATTTCAGGAAGGCTGGCGTTTTCAAAGACCCATAAATACCGAGTCGTATTTATTCGCGAAATGCGATGATGATACTGATGGATTTGTCTCTTTCAACTTACAAGTTTCTCAAAACGATTTATCGCCGGGTAATCCTGCTGTAGTTGCTTTCTATAATACAGAGTCTGACGCCGTTTCGCAAATTAATCCACTTACCGGATTAATCTACACCAATACAATTGCTAATATGCAAACGATCTACGCCAATGTCAATGGAGCAATAAAATCCGTTGAGCTTCGTGTCATTGATTGTGCTAATGATTATGATCTTGATTCTGTAGAGACTTCGAATGAAGATTTAAATGGGGATTCAAATCTTGGTAATGATGATACTGATGGAGACGGTATTCCGAATTTTATCGATAATGATGATGATGGAGACATGATTTTGACCAATATTGAGTACGTTTTTACTAGAAGTGCAAACGTCGCATCTGCACTATTGGATACTGACGGAGATTTGATTCCAAATTATTTAGACAACGATGACGACGGTGATGGAGACTTGACCATTTTAGAAGATTACAACGGCAACAATAACCCGCTTGATGATGATACTGACGGCAATTCTGTTCCGGATTATTTGGATAGTGCCGTTGCCCTTGGTGTAAGCAATTTTGTTGGGCAAAACGAAGTGACGATTTATCCTAATCCGGTTAGTTCTGTTTTAAACATTGAAAACAAATCATCCGAATCTATCAACGCAATTTCAATTTATAATGTTAATGGCTCATTGGTAAAGGAATTGAAATCTTCTGATTCATTTCAATCTATTTCAGTTTCGGAATTGCAAAGCGGCATTTATTTTGTAAAAATTCAATTGAATAATCGTGTTGCCAACTACAAGTTTGTTAAGCAATAATTGTGCATAATAATTACGAAAGGTCTAGTGAAAGCTAGGCCTTTTTTTTGCTCGTATCTCAACTACGAAAAGATAGATCTTGATATGTTGATTTAATTTGTATTGAACTTATTTGTTTTCAGTTATTTGACTAATATTTTTTTTATATTTGACTAAACTCAACCAATTAAAAACCATTATTTATTATGATTAAAAACTACCTTTTTTTAGTGGCACTATTTTGCTTTTCAATTTCTGGAATCGCACAAGCTAATTATGAAGTAACGCAGATTCCTTTTGTACAGTACCAAGCTTCGTCTCTAAATTTAGCAACCCAAGATGACCGTTGTTCTGCATTAATTCCAATTCCATTTTCATTTGATTTTTATGGAGTGAGCTATAACCAAATAGTAATCAGTACGAATGGTTATATTGATTTCCGAACTACTTCTGCAAATACAGGTTCACCCTTCGCTTTTTCACAAACAATCCCAAATACAAGCTTTCCTGTTAAGAATTCAATTCTAGGAGCTTACTCAGATTTGAATAACTCTAATGGAGAAGGAACTATTACCTATGGTGAATATGGAACCGCTCCAAATAGAAAGTTCGTTGTTTATTTTTTCAATAATTCCTTTTTCTCTTGTACAGTAATAAAAAGTACGTTTCAGATGATTTTGAGTGAAACTTCGAATACTATTGATGTTCAACTGATTGATAAGCAAACCTGTCCTTCAACTGGAAGTGGTAGAACAGTAACAGGACTTATTAATGCCGATGGAAGCGCAGGAATTGCTGCACCGGGAAGGAATACAGGCACATGGACCGCTTTTCATGAAGGATGGCGTTTTTATAGACCAAATTACTATCCAACTTATTCTTTTGTTACTTGTGACGATGATGACACTAGTACGTTTCAAACTTTTGACTTAAACGTGGCAGCAGCTGATTTATCGTCTGGAAATCCGTCTGCCATTACTTTTTATGAAGATGCTGCATTGAATATTCCGATAGCTGATCCAGCAAATTTTGTCGCATCTTCCAATCCGCAAACTGTTTATGCAAGCGGTAATGGTGCAATAAAGCCAGTTGTTTTATCTGTTGTTGATTGTACTATCGATGCCGATAATGACTCAGTTGCTACCGCTGATGAAGATGTAAATCTAGATTCTAACTTGGCTAACGATGATGCTGATTTTGATGGCATCCCAAATTATTTGGACAATGATGACGACGGGGATCTGATTTTAACAAATGTAGAATATGTTTTTGGGAGAAGTGCCCAAGGTTCTCTTTCTCTGCTGGATTCTGATGGAGATAACATTCCAAATTATTTAGATAATGATGATGATGGTGACGGACTGTTGTCTTTCTTGGAGGATTACGACGATAACGGAAATCCTGCTGATGACGATACCAATTTCAATGGAACACCAGATTACCTGGAAAATGGAGTGTCTTTAGGTTTCGATAATTTTCAGATCGAAAATGAAGTTTCCATTTATCCAAATCCTGCAAGTTCAATTTTGAATATTGTAAACAACACGAATCAAATGATTAACCAAATTTCTGTGTATAACATAAACGGCTCTTTAGTGAAGGAGTTCAAATCAACCGAATCGTTAGATTCAATTTCAGTTTCAGAATTGCAAAACGGAATCTATTTTGTGAGAATGCAATTAGATTCGGAAGTACTCAATTACAAGTTCATTAAGAACTAGGAAAATTCTATCACAAGAAAAGGTTTGGCTTTCGCTAGACCTTTTTTTTTACATTTTTTTGCAAGCTTTTTTGCAATTAATATATACTTTTACGCCGAAAAAATAGTAGCACTACGATGAAATACTGGAATATGAAACAAATACTTCAGCTTAGTTTTTTTGTCCTATTTACTGCATTTTCATTCGGACAATCTGGTTATAAGATCACAGTTAATATGAAAAATTGTAATGATACCATCGCGTATCTTACTTTTTACCAAATGGACAAAACTTATATCAAAGATACCTGTCAAAGCATTAAAGATGGCAAAATTGTCTTTCAAGGAAAAGAGAAACTTCCCCGTGGCATATACTCTGTAGTTAATCAGAAGAAAGCGATCGTTTTTGATATGTTTATCGATGAACACACTCAAAACCTCAAACTTTCCGCAGATGCAAATACATATACGAGACAAGCAACCGCTGAAAATTCTGCACAAGAGAGCGAGTTTTTTAGCTACATCAACTTTATGACCGACCAGAATACGAAGTTTTTCGCAGATAAAAATGCAGTCAAAGGACTTTCAAAAAAAGATTCTATCGCAACATTGGTCGACTTGCAAAAAAACTTAGATCGGAGTATTGAAGACTACGAAGTCGCCTTAGCTGAAAAACACAAGGGCACTTATCTTGGGGATTTTATTAATTTTAAAAGGGAACGAACCTTGCGAGATATTCCCAAAGCATCTAATGGTCGGCCGGATAGTTTAAAAGTTTATAATTACTATCGAACAAATTATTGGGAAGGTGCTGATTTCAAGGACGAATCGATTACAAGAAATCCATTTTTCTCTTTCAAACTGAAGAAGTACTTTGATTCGGTAATTTTTCCTCATCCGGATTCTGTCACAGTCGAAATTGATCGCATCATGAGTAAACCCGATCAAGGTAGTTTGACGTATAAGTTGTTGTTGGCTCACTTCACAGCAACCTACGAAACCAGTAATATTATGGGTTTTGAGAAAGTATTCGTGCACATGGTCGATAAATACTTCAAAACCGGAAAAGCCATCGGTACTTACGAAGAAGATGTTATTGACCGAATTGTTAAGCGCGGTGACAAGTTGCGACCCTTGCTTCTGGGTGCTGTAGCTCCTGAGTTATATATGATTAAAGCTTCAGATCGCGATAAAATTGCGAAAATGGGTTTCGAAAACGTCAAGTCTAGTGCGGAAGTTACCAAACTTTTTTACGATCATGTGAATGAAATCAATCCACTATTCCTGAAACTAAGTGATATAAAAGCCGATTTTCTAGTGCTGGTGTTTTGGGATGTTGATTGTGGTCATTGCCAAAAGGAGATACCGAAACTCGTTGATTTGTATAAGGAATATCAGAAAGAGAAAAAGGATGTCAAAGTATTTAGCGTCTACACACAACAAGAACTTGATAAGTATTTAAAGTATATTGACGAAAAAAAGTTAGATTGGATCAATCTGTATGATGGTGTGCATTATAACAATCTGGCGGAGAAATATGATATCTATGCAACACCGGTTGTGTATGTTTTGGACAAAAATAAAGTAATCAAAGCAAGACGAATTGACGTTGAGAAAATCAAAGACGTTATAGCGGATATCGAAAAGGAGTATCAAAATAAGAAGTAGATTTTGGATGTTTCTTAACTTCCTTTCAAATTTTACTTTAAGTTTATCAAAAACGCCATTATGCCAAAAGAACTGTTATTGCAAGTGTCTCCGGAAGTAGCAGTTAATGATCTACAACTTAAAGAGCATATTGGAAAAACCATTAGAACCAATCCGAACGCAATCAATCATGTGACTATTCTCAAGCGATCTATTGATGCCAGACAAAAAGCAATTAAGATCAATTTGAAGGTCATGATTTATTTTGAAGGAGAGAAATATGTACCTGATGAAATTCGATTACCTGACTATAAAGATGTTTCTCATGCCCAAGAAGTAATTATTGTTGGCGCCGGTCCCGCAGGTTTGTTTGCAGCGCTTCAATTAATCGAACTTGGACTTAAACCAATTATAATTGAAAGAGGTAAAGACGTTCGCGGCAGGCGACGCGATCTCAAGGCAATTAATTTAGAACATATCGTCAATGAGGATTCCAATTATTGTTTTGGCGAAGGCGGAGCGGGGACGTATTCGGATGGGAAATTGTATACACGATCGAAGAAAAGAGGAGATGTAACAAGAATCCTTGAGTTATTCGTGGCTTTTGGTGCTTCCCGAGAAATCTTGATAGAAGCCCATCCGCATATCGGAACCAACAAATTGCCTCAGATTATCCAGGATATTCGTGAAAAAATCATCGAATTTGGCGGTCAAGTACATTTTGATACAAGACTCACAGATATATTAATCAAAAATAATGAGGTGCACGGAGTTGTCACTCAGAAGGGTGAAACGATTGCCGCAACGAAAATAATTCTGGCAACAGGGCATTCCGCTCGCGATGTCTATGAGTTGTTAGATAGAAAGCACGTTCATATCGAAGCCAAACCATTTGCCATAGGAGTGCGAGCAGAACATCCGCAATCATTGATTGATAGTATTCAATACAGTTGTGACTATAGAGGCGATTTTTTGCCACCGGCACCGTATTCCATTGTAAAGCAAGTTAATGGTCGTGGCATGTATTCTTTTTGTATGTGTCCCGGTGGTGTGATTGCGCCTTGTGCTACGAGTCCCGGTGAAGTGGTAACCAACGGTTGGTCGCCTTCCAAAAGAGATCAAGCCACTGCGAATTCGGGTATTGTAATTGAACTTAAATTGGAAGATTACAAACCGTATGAGAAGTTTGGCGCACTTGCCGGATTGGAATTTCAGAAAAGTATCGAGAAAAAAGCTTGGCATATAGCTGGCAAAACTCAAAAAGTCCCTGCTCAAAAAATGGTCGATTTTACCCAAAATATAGTGTCTACCAATATCCCAAAAACATCCTATGTGCCCGGAACTACTTCTGTAGAAATGGGAGAAGTTTTCCCTGGATTTCTATCGCAAATTCTAAGAGAAGGTTTTATGCAGTTTGGAAAAATGATGAAAGGATACTTAACCAACGATGCTGTTTTACATGCACCCGAAAGTAGAACTTCTTCTCCAGTTCGTATTCCAAGAAACCCAGAGACGTTGGAACATGTTCAAATTAGAGGTTTATATCCATGTGGTGAAGGTGCCGGTTATGCTGGAGGCATAATCTCAGCAGCTATTGATGGGGAGAAATGTGCTCTGATGATTGCTCAATCACTAAAATAAAAAAAGCCGAAACGAATTCCGGCTTCCAGGTAACTACTTCTTTTTCAATCTGTTTTTAAATGCCTTTTCAAATTTGGCAATTTTGGGTTGAATCACCATTTGACAATAGCGCTGGTTCTTATTGTTCTCATAGTAATTCTGATGATAGGCTTCGGCCTTATAGAATTTGGTGAAAGGTTCCAATGTCGTTACAATCGGATCATCATATACTTTTGCTTTTTTCAATGCGGAAATAATTGATTGAGCCGCTCCTTTCTGTTCCTCGTTTTTGTAGAATATTACCGACCGATACTGCGGGCCTTCATCTGCGCCCTGTCGGTTCAATGTTGTTGGGTCATGTACCGTAAAAAATACTCTAAAAATTTCGTCTAGGTTGGTTATCTTCTTATCGTAAGTAATTTGAACGACTTCTACATAACCAGTTCGTCCGGACGAAACCTCTTCATAGCTTGGATTTGTTGTTTTCCCGCCGGAGAAACCGGATACGACCGATTGCACACCTATGAGGTTTTCATAGACCGCCTCGATGCACCAATAGCAACCGCCACCAAGTGTTATCGTTTCTAAATCGCTTTGAGTTGATTCAGATTTACTGTTTTTCTGTGCGAAAAGGCTGAAAGAGGTCAAGAGAAGTAACAAGGAAAATCTTTTCATGTCAAGGCTTTTGTTTGTTATCTGGTTCAAAATCAAGAGAAATCGCATTCATGCAATAACGTTTTCCCGTTGGTGCAGGGCCATCGTCAAAAAGATGACCAAGGTGACTGTCACAACGTCCACACAAAGCCTCGGTTCTTTCCATACCCAATGAGTTGTCGTCACGAAAAACTACACTCGATTTATTCTCTTGTTCAAAGAAACTTGGCCAGCCACAGCTACTCACAAACTTCTGATCGGATCTAAATAATTTATTGCCACATACCGCACAATAATAAGTGCCTTTGGTTTCTGAGCTCCACAGCTTTCCTGTAAAGGCACGCTCCGTATCGGCATTTCTTGCAACAGCGTATAGCTCAGGTGACAGTAATTTTTTCCACTGTGCGTTAGAAACACTTAGTTTGTTGGTTGCTGTTCTGGAGTAATATGGGTTTGTTGTTATATTTTTTTCGGTCGAAACATCATCTGATTTTTGACTTTTGTTTTGAGCACAAGCACCCATAAATATACCCAATAGAAGGGAAAGGGAAATTGTCTTTACGATCGATTTTTTCATAACAATATCAATTACTAGCTATTTCAGATTTACAGATACTCACTCAGCAGAACTGGGATTGTAATCAGCTTTATACACGATTCTTTATCTCTTAAGAGATTAAAATACGGGTATCTGGAATCGTTCATAAAGATAACTCCATCGGAAAGTTGTGTCCTTGAAACACTCGTTAAACTTATCACAAATACCAATTTCTGGCTATTCCAGATAGTTTTTTCGTACTTTTGAAATCCGTAATTAAACATGAAAGAGGAACAAGTTATCTTAGTAAATGAGTTGGATGAACCGATTGGTTTGATGCCAAAGCTCGAAGCACATCAAAAGGCCGTTCTGCATCGTGCGTTTTCTGTTTTTGTATTAAATGATCAAAACGAAGTGCTCCTGCAGCAACGCGCACATCAAAAGTATCACTCTCCATTGTTGTGGACGAATACGTGTTGCAGTCACCAGCGCAGCGGCGAAACCAATATTGAAGCCGGCTGTAGAAGGTTGTTTGAGGAGATGGGATTTAAAACGGAATTGAAAGAGCTTTTCCATTTTATTTACAAAGCACCATTTGATAACGGTCTAACTGAACACGAACTTGACCATGTCATGATAGGTTATTACAACGGTGAGCCATCCATCAACCCTGAAGAAGTGGAGGACTGGAAATGGATGAAAATTGAAGATATCAAAACAGATATGACTATAAACCCGTCAATCTATACAGTGTGGTTTAAAATCATATTCGACGAGTTCTATCACTATCTGGAAGACCATAAACTGTAATTAATACCTAAACAGATTGGATGTATGAGAGTAACTATAAGTAGGAAAGCCCATTTTAATGCCGCTCATCGATTGTACCGGAAAGATTGGTCTGACGAAAAGAATAATCTGATTTTTGGCAAGTGCAACAATCCCAATTTTCACGGCCACAACTATGAACTCATCGTCAATGCTACAGGAGAAATCGATCAAGAAACCGGATACGTGTTGGATGTTAAAGTTTTAACCGATTTGATAAAAGAAGAAGTAGAGAATCCATTTGATCACAAAAATCTAAACCTAGACGTTCCCGAATTCCAAGATTTGAACCCAACCGCTGAGAATATAGTGGTAGTAATTTGGAACAAACTCAGAAATCGACTGGATCCGAAATTCGATTTAGAGGTTGTGCTCTATGAAACTCCACGAAATTTCGTAACCTACCGAGGTAACTAATGGCTTTGAAAGTTGGCGATACAGTTCCTCATTTTACGGCAATTTCCTTAGACGGAAGTGCCTTTGATTCGAAAGACCTACTCGGGAAAAAGCCGATTGTTCTTTATTTCTATCCCAAAGATAATACGCCGGGCTGCACTGCTCAGGCCTGTGGTTTTCGCGATCAATACGAAGAATTTAAGGAGTTAGGTGCTGAAGTAATTGGAGTTAGTGCAGACAGTCCAAAATCTCATCAAAAGTTTAGCAAGCAGTATCAGTTGCCTTTTGTGTTGCTCTCAGACACTACAAACCAACTCAGAAAATTGTTTGGAGTGCCCAATGATTTGTTCGGATTACTCCCAGGTCGTGCCACGTACGTTATTGATGGGGAAGGCAAAGTTCAAATGATTTTTGATAGCGTGTTTGGTGTAGCTCATATAGGAAAAGCACTAAACTATCTAAAGAAACTACGCTAACGAATGTGTATCGACTGTACTTCAGAGAACTTCACAATATTTAATTATATCGGCAACTCAAATCAATTAGTTGTTTTTGCATTGTTTATTTTTGTCGTCAAATTAATTTGAAATGAATTTTTACCCGTTGGTGTTTACACCTATTTTTAAAGAGCGAATCTGGGGCGGAACGAAACTGAAAACACAGCTGCACAAGTCGATAACATCTTCTATCACTGGGGAAAGTTGGGAGTTGTCAACTGTAAATGGCGATGTGAGTATAATCTCGAATGGAGAATTGGCAGGCAAGTCGTTAACCGATATCATCAAAGAATTTCCCAACGAGATATTGGGTACAAGAGTGTTCAAGGATTTTGGTAGTCAATTTCCACTGCTGTTTAAGTACTTGGATGCCAGGGAAGACCTATCCATTCAAGTGCATCCTAATGATGAATTGGCTCAAAAAAGACACAACTCATTTGGCAAAACAGAGATGTGGTATGTCATGCAGGCGGATGAGGGATCAAGTATCATTGTCGGCTTTAAGGAAGACTCCAACGCAAAGGAATACGTTGGTCATTTAAAAAATAAAACACTACTTACTATTCTAGAAACGATACCGGTAAAAGCCGGGGATGTTTTTTTTCTCGAAACAGGAACCGTGCATGCCATCGGTGCCGGGTTATTAATTGCTGAGATTCAGCAAACATCGGATATTACCTATCGATTGTATGACTTTGATCGGGTAGATGCAAACGGAAATACTCGGGAGCTGCATGTCGAGATGGCTTTGGATGCTATCAATTACAAAAAAACTCATGCACAGAAGCGTTATCAAAGAATAGAAAACAGGTCTAACGAGATGGTTGAATGTAGTTATTTTACAACCAATTTCATTCCGTTAAACGGTCAACTTCAGTTTCAAAAGGATAAATCAACTTTTCACGTATATATGTGCACTGACGGAAATTTTTCAATTAAAGTGGAAGATACGTCTTATCATTTTCAAAAAGGTGATACAATCTTGATGCCGGCAGCAATTTCAAATTATCAGTTTGATGGAGTGGCGTCACTACTAGAAATTTACATTTAATAGCTTGCGAAATAAAAATTAGGCGTATTTTTGCCCGCGTTAAAGGTAAGTACACGTTACAAAACCTAATTTTATCAAAATTTAAAACCATTGTTATGGCAAATGTTAAGAATCTAAAAAAAGACATCAACTACGTTCTTGGAGATATTATTGAAGCAGTTTACTTGTTCGAAATCTCTACTACAGGCAAACCAACACCTGAAACGAACGCATTGATTGATGAGGCTATTACAGCTTTTGATAGCTTAATTAGCAAAGTGAATGCGAAGAATGTTGAGAACAAAAAAGCACACTTTAAGCAAATAAATCAAGAATTAGAGCAAGTGGCTAATCAGCTAATTGTAAAGATTAATGCTTTACAATAAAGCATAACATAAAAAAGTGGAGTTTTTTTTTGCATATTTAAATTTCACTTCTATATTTGCAATCGATATACGTCGCCAGCGTAGCTCAGTTGGCTAGAGCAGCTGATTTGTAATCAGCAGGTCGTGGGTTCGAGTCCCTCCGCCGGCTCAAAAACCATCACATATTTGTGATGGTTTTTTTTTTGCACAAAAAATCCCCAAACTTAAGTAAGGAATGGGGATTTTGGAATTTATTTAGTTCTAGCTCTTTAGCCAAGCATTTTTCAGGTTGATTTTGTTCTGATCAGTAAATTCATAACCTATGCTGTTTTCGGTTGGTAACTTGATTTTTCCTGATCGAGATTCTTCTTTTCCATTTCGTATGACTTTTACCGTTATTGGATCGTCATTTTTCCATAGTTGACTTACCGTAATTAAATCATAGATATTGTCCAAAGTATATTTGGTGTCATTGATTTCAGTCAAAATATCGCCACCCTGTATTCCTAATTCTTTATAGAAATCATTTAGTTCTTCGGCTGGTAACACAATGATTTCCTTTGTTTGCTGATTTACCGTTATGGTCGGAACCTGCCCTTTTAAAAAGGGATTTCCAAAACCCGTAATTACTTTTTCGCCAACTCCAACCTTAGAAAAATAATCCTTGTAAGGAATTGGTGTACTGCCTGACACGTGTGTGTTCAAAAACTGACCAACTTCCGGATAAGTTAAAGAGGTAATTTTTGCAAACAAATCAGCATCGTCGAAAGCCTTTTCAGTGCCATATTCTTTAGCGAGTTTTTGCATCAAATCAAGAATTCCTCTCGAGCCGTTGCTTTTTTCTCTAATAATAATATCGATACACATACCTATAAGTGCTCCCTTTTCGTATACATTGAGGTACTGATCTTTGTATGGTTTCGCCAAAACATTTTGACTCATTACAGTAAAAGGTATTGTGTCGTCCATGTTTTTTGCATTGAAAATCTTGCTCGCCATTCTGCTGTAAAAGGCATTTTCATCAATGAGTCCTTGATTCACTTGAAATAAATTAGCAAAATACTCTGTTACGCCTTCATACATCCATAAATGTTGCGACATTTTTGGGTTGGAGTAATCGAAATCTTGTATCTCTTTGGAGTGAATAGTCAATGGAGTTACAATATGAAAAAACTCATGCGAAACAATGTCTTTCAACTGTTCGACCATTTCTTCAACGCCCATCGCTTCAGGCATCACAACGGTTGTAGCGGTAGGATGCTCAAGAGCGCCAAATCCGTGTGCGTCATTTTCTTTTTGCAAGTCAGA